>JBQTKE010000239.1:0-7645 GCA_052386435.1 Myxococcaceae bacterium | reverse complement strand
GCCTCCACCTCCCCCGCGGCCCTCACCCATTCGCAGACCTCCCGTCGATCCCTCCAACTGAGCGGCGCGAAGGGAGAGAGCACCGCAGTGTTCCAGCTTGCGCGCAGCACCTCTTCGCGGACCTTGGAGCGGATCAGGGTAAGGAGCAGAAACGTCATGCAACGCTGCTTAGCCGCACACCCCGCAGAGGGCTGCTTCGAAGTCCTCGGTCATGAGCAGCTTCGACACCGCGCGATCCAGCGCGTGGTTCAGCGTCTCCGAGAAGTTCTCCGCGTTGTCGGGGCGGCCATAGTTCTCCGCGAAACCTTCAGTCAACCCCTTCCAGCAGGGCTGCGCTGAACCGTGACCTTCTTCGACCCCGCTCACAAACCCGATCCGTCGATTCTCTCCGCCGGGGAAATAGAGCGCTTGGGGAGTGTTGGGTGTTTCATGCGGGAGCAGTGGCTTCCCGACGAGATCTCTCGACAGGCCGCGCAATCGGGTACGCCAAACTTTCGCGCGCAACCACTGGGTTACGCCGAGCGACAATGGTGAATCTCTTCGCCTAAAGGTCTTGTCATGTCCGACTCCATCCGTATCTCTTCGAATCCATTCGCGTTGCGGCGCACCTCGGACACAGTGTCGGGCGGCTGCGTTGGTGGCACGAGTGAGTGTGCGAACACGCCCGCGACTACGGACGAATTCGTCGCTTCCTCCTGTCGGGTCCCTACCCCCACCTCGAACTTCCACTTCGGCAATGGCCCAGGTGCCGCCGAAGGAACCATCGGCATGAAAGGCGGAGAGCCGTTTCTCGTGGTGAGCGCGCCGGACGACGGCACCCTCGTCGCCCGCATGTTGCCGGATCCGAACTTCCCCGAAGCCGCTGAAAAGTTGGCCGCGCTCTCCGGCTGCGAACAAGTCCGCGTCGAGGGATTCTTCGGTCACGACGGCAGCACTCCGACCATCGACGTAGATAAGATCACCGAGACCGCGCAGCCTGCGCAGAAACCTTCGATGAAAGTCATCGACTACACGGAGGTTCCGTAGCGACCGAGGCGAGGGTCCCCTCAACGAAGAGTCCCGGCACCCGACTTTGACAGCCAAGGGGTCGTCTGGGCATCCGTCATGCCGGCTCGCCGAGTGGGATCGGGCTGCTTGCCCACGATCTCGCCCTCGAAGATCGGGCTGGGGTGGACCCGCTCGCCCCCTAAATCGGGTGAGCATCGTCCGCGTGCTGCTGTTTCCCGCCCCTTCGCTCAACCCTCAGAAATCGGATCAAACACCTGCGCATAACCCCACAGCTCAAGGTACTTCTCCCGAACTGACGGATTCATCTGATCCGCAAGCGATTGAGGCAATTGGGCGGCTTTGATCAACTCCTGAACGTCGACCAAATCCTTACCTCGGTGTGGCGCGGTTAGCCCGGACGCGAGCTTGAGCTCGATGAACCGCTGGATGGGCAGCAAGCGCAAATCGTCGACCTGCTGTGCCTCTAAGGCAGGATCAGGAAATCGCACAGGCTTCGGCTTCCCGTCGCCTGGGTACTCGCCGGCAACAAGAAAATCGACGGATACATTGTGGACGGTGTCTCGTACGCCTTTGCTGCCCGGAAACTTCTCCATGTAGCCGCGGCCAAGCGAGAGCTCCTTGAACCGCGTCAGACCCTCACTCGTTACCAGCACGTCGACATCAACGGTGAAGCGCTCATAACCATATCGGTTGAGGGCCATGGCACCCATCACTGCATAGGGAATACCCGCTTCTTCGAGCGTTCGGGTCACTGCGCGGAGCGCCTCATACACGTCGCCCTTTCCCATGAAAAAGTCGCTCCCCCTCCGGGCTGCATCCCAGATTCGCTTCGAGCCCTCGGCCTCCAGCTGGCGCCAATCGTCCATCTTCAAAATTTTAACAGGTCCGCTGCCCGAAAGCCCTCTTAGCCAATGTGAGTGAGGCTTCCACGCTCGTGGGCCCATCCACCCGGACCTCGTCCACCCGAGAGGTCAAGCCTTGCATCTTCTCGGCGAGCTGCTCGCCAGTGCACTGACTGCGCGCGCATGACGAGCGAGCGCTCACGGCGGAAGTGGCGGGCCCCCCTAAATCGGGTGAGCATCGTCCGAGTGGTTCCGCAGAGCCCTTGGGGCCTGTTGCCATTCAGCTGCGTGCGCGACCCAAATCGATCCCAGCGTACAGGCGGTCCACGTCGAGCGTCGCGCCGACGAAGTGGAGAAGAAGCTTGCCCCGGCGCGCCTCAGTACGCTGCCAACTCTCGCCGTCTCGCCGGAATACCTCAACCAACGGTTCGCGCTGCGAGACGAGCACGTACTCTTGGAGGGACGCAATGCGTTGGTAGTTCTCGAACTTCTCTCCTCGGTCGTAGTCCTCGGTTGAATCACTGAGCACTTCCACGAGAACCACTGGGTTCACGACGGTGTCGTCCGCGTCAGGATCATACTCAGGTTGACCACACACGACAGAAACGTCGGGGTAGGTGGCGAGCCCGGTCGCGAGGACGCGGATGCGGAGATCGGACGTGTAAGACCGGCACGGCTTACCTTCCAAACCCGCGCTGAGCTGAGCGATGACAGCGGCCGCCAACGCGGCATGCTCAGGGGTCCCGCCAGCCATGGCAAAGATCTCGCCGTCAAAGAACTCGTGCTTTGCGTCAGTCGAGCGCTCGAAGGACAGGTACTGGCGCCACGTGTACCGATGGTGGGTGGGCAAACGCATGCGTCATGATTATGTGCGGCACCGAAGCTCTGCAAGCGGGCGACCTCAACGAGAGCCCGAAGTCTCCGGTGTGAGCGACACCCCCACCGACCGTGCCCTCTCGGGGCAGGCGCTCCTCGCAGTTGCATGACGCGGAGGCGCCAATCGAGCACACCGGAGTAAGACAAAGGCCGCAGTCAGGATGCCTTCATTGACTACCAACGCGACGCTGATCGCGTTCGCTGGCGATTCGGAGGAACGGCACGCGCGCCCCATATCACCGTCGCAAGGCTTGCTTCCGGTTCGCCGGGTTCGGCTTTGACCGGTCGGGGGGTTCGCACCCGAGGGACCACCTCGCTGGACGTCAGTCCTGTAGCTGCGCCGCGACGAGTCGCGCGTAGATCCCGTTCTTCGAGATCAGCTGGGCGTGAGTCCCCTGCTCGACCAACTGCCCCTGGTCCATCACGAAAATTCGATGTGCCTGAATGACGGTGCTCAGGCGGTGCGCGACAACGATGCGCGTGCAGGAGATTCGTCCCAGCTCTTCCTGCACCGCACGTTCGGTCGCGGCGTCGAGCGCGCTGGTCGCTTCGTCAAGAAGCAAGATCGCAGGTCTCCGCACCAGTGCGCGCGCCAGAGCGATTCGTTGACGTTGCCCGCCGGAGAGTGAGGCGCCGCCGTCCACGACCTTGGTGTCGTACTGAAGCGGCATGGCGGCAATGTCATCGTGGATCTGGGCGCGCTTGGCCGCTTCGATCAATGTGTCAAGCGGGATGCTTTCATCACGGCCAGAGATGTTGTGGCGCAGGCTGGTGCTGAACAGGTACGGCCTCTGAAGCACCACGCCCAACTGCCGTCTCACCGCACCCAGCTCGAACTTGCGCAGCGGCGCGCCGTCGTAGAGCACTTCGCCCGAGTCCGGAGTGTGGAGTCCGAGCATCAGGCTGGCCAGGGTGGACTTGCCCGAACCGGAGCGGCCGACGATCGCCACGAACTCTCCCGGCTCAACCGTGAGCGAAACCTCCCGCACCACGTCTGGGGTGAGCTTGCCGTAGCGGAAGGTCACGCCCTGAAGCGCGATCCCGCCTTTCAAAATCGGCGCTGCTTGCACGCGCTCGCGCTGCTGCTCCGGCGGAGCATGGAGCACGTCGTCAATCCGCTCCACGAACGTCGACGCCAACTGTAGCTGTCCCGCGGCGGTGAGCAGGTTGGAGAAAGGAATCAACACTCCCGCCGCCAACGCGTTGAGCGCCAACATTTCAGAGAGCGTCAACTGCCCCGCCATCACCCGCTGCGCCCCTAGAGCGAGAACCACGAGCGGCGCGCCCAGACGCAGCGCACTCAGCGCGCTCTCCACGGTGGAGTCGACCTTGCCCCGCGCCAGCGCCGCGTTCTGAACCTCGAAGAAGCCTTTACTCCAGACGCGCGCTTCGCGGTGCTCGGTGCCGGTGGCCTTGAGCGTCTCCACGCCCAGAAGGAGCTCCAAGAACGCGCTGCGACTTTGAACCGATGCCGCGACTTCGCGCGAGATGAGCTCCTTCTGTTTCGCGCGGGGCGCCGCGAAGATGAGCGCGTTGAGCAACGCGAAGCCGGTTACCACACCGCATAGCAAGGGGCTGAGCGCGAAGAGGAGCGCCAGGTAAATGAGCACCCAGGCGCCGTCGAGCAGCGAGGACATCGTCGCGGACGTCAAGGTCTCACGCAGGGCTGCGATGCTGTCGGCGCGCATGGTCAGATCCGCGGGTTGGCGACGCTGGAAGAAGAGCAGAGGCAGCTCCATCAAATGATCCACGAAGCCCAGCGTGAGCCGTGCGTCCAAGCGCGTCCGCAAGTAGAGCAACAGCTGCGCTCGCGCCGCGCTGGTGACGAAGTGAAAGACAGCGGTGCCCACCGCGCCCAGCATCAAGGCGCGCAAGAGTGAGGGCTCCAACCCGGCGACCACCGCGCCCACCCCGGCGGGGATTGCCAAGGCCAACAGTTGCAGCGCGCCGGTCAGACCGACAATTCGCAACCAGAGGTTGCGATCCGCCATCACATGGCGCAGATGACGCCAGACCGCGCTGCGCGCTTTCGGAGATTCTGTGAACGTCTCGGACGGTTCGAAGAGCAGGGCCACGCCGGTGAAGCGGCGCAGAAACTCCGCCCTCGGCAACCGCAGACGACCGAGGCGCGGATCGAGCACCGTCACCGAGCGCCGACCCAACTTCTCGAAGACCAGGAAGTGCTCGAACTCCCAGTGCAGCACCGCGCCCGATGGCAGCAGAACCAGCTCTTCGGTGGACACCTTCACGCCGCGGCCAACCAGCCCGAAGTGGCGACCTGTATCGAGAAGATTCTGCGCGGTCACACCAATCTGATCCGGGCTGGACAGCTCGCGCACGGTCTCCAGCTTCACGTGGCGCCCGTACATCCCCAGCACCATCGAGAGGCACGCCGCGCCGCACTCGCTGTTGGTGAGCTGTTGGACGAAGGGAATGGGGGGCAAGGCCCCTGAACTCTAGCCGGTCCGCGCTTCCGCGCCGCTTCCCACCAACGCGCGAAGCTCCAACAACGCCGGCCGGAGATCGCTGTGCCGCTTGGCGAGAAGCCCCCACGCGCCCGTGGTCTGACCGGTGTGGGCCAAGGTTTCCAAGTCACGCGCACACTGGGCCGCACGCTCCACAGCCACCGTGAGCAGACTGCCCTTTATCCGATGCGCGGCGCGCTCCAACGCGAGAGCGTCGTGGTTCTCCAACGCCACGACCAACGCCTGGAGCATGACCGGAACTTCTTCGAGGAACGCGCCCACCACCTGCTTCAGCAGTGGCAAGTCATTCCCAATCCTCTGCAGCGCGAGCTCACGGTTGAACGGTCGCGCTTGCGCATTCGTGCCCATGCACCTCAGTGATGTAGCAGCGCCCATGCCAAGGCTTTCCCCGCGACGCTTCACGTGAAGCGAAGGGTCGCGACCGACGGACGGGGCGAATCCGACTCAGTCAGCGCGGGTGTCGGTCAAAGACCCACGGCAGGAGGCGGTGTGACAGCGGCTCGTCGCCCACGTGGAACCGCGCGCGGAGCACCAGGCCGTGAAGCGTCGCCGCGTCGAGCGGGCCGCTCACCCGCGCGCGAATCAACGCGTAGGGCGTCTGCGCATCGAACGTTCCCATGGGCGTGCCCAGTCGTTCCGAGAGAGCCACCGCGGACCAAGGCGCGGACTCCACTTTGAGAAACACCGCCTCGCCTTGGGAAAGCGCGGCGGTGGCGCCTTCGACCAACCGCGGCATTTCAGCGAGCGGAACCGCAGCCCACAGCTCCGTTCCTTCGGTGGTGCTGTGCAACGTCCCCTGCGCTGACACAAAGCGCGGCAACGGTACCCACGACGCGAAGACGACAAGCGCCACCACCACCGCGAGCAGTGCGTAGGAGGAGAGCGTTAACCACACCGGCGAAGCGCGCAGCGGCTCGCCCTCGGCCCGCTGGGCGGCTTGATAGTGTTGGACCGCCTCGTCTCTGAACAAGGGCTCCCCTTTGGACGACGAACTCTACCAAGCCGAGGGTTTCTTCGTCCTCCGCACCCCGCTGCTGCCGTTTGAGGCGCTGTCCCTTCCTTGGCGTACTTTGTTGCGGAGACCCGAGGTCATGGAGGCGCTCACACTCGCGTCGCCCAGTCTCGTCGCGAGCTTGCCCGTGTTGGACAGCGCCCCAGGAACGGAGCGGGCGCGCAAGGTGGAACGTTCGCTCCTTCGGTATCTGTCACGCATGGCGGCGAGACCGACGCCGCTCGGTCTGCTCGCGGGCATCTCCGTGGGACGGCTGGGTGAACGCACCGAGCTGCGTCTGCCGCCACTGCCGCAGTGGGTGAAACACCGCCGCGTGGACTTCGACGCCCTCGACGCGGCCGCGCGAACGCGTGCCTTGGAGCAACGCGACACGATGTCTTTCCGGCCCGCGCAAAGCCTGCGCATCGTTGAGAGCTCCGTAAGCGCCACGGTGCTCGATCCCGAATCGCGCCGCTACCAGACCGTCTCGGTGGAGGCTTCGTCGGAGTTGCTCGAAGCACTGACCGGCGACGGCGGTGAATACCGCGACGAGCTCATCGACGCGCAGCTCTTTGAGCCCGTGCTGCTCCCCACCCTCACCGGTGATTCAATATCCGGCGAGGCGCAGGTGGATCTGGTGAAGCCGGCGCCGGCGCTCATTCTCGGCAAAGATGTCGCGCGCGCCGCCCTGCGACTGCTCAATGAGCGCTTGGCGCGCGGATTCGTGACGACCTCGCACTCGCACCTGTCGTCCGCCACTTCACAGCGTCACGCATCGCACGCACAACCGTCGTTCGCCACTCCGGAGCGCCACGCTTCAAGCGCCCCCAAACAACCCGCGGCGCCGGCGCTGACGTTGCGGCGATCGACTGCACTCGACGCGTTTCGCGCAGCGTTCTCAGTGCGCTACGGCGATCAGGAGGTGCCCTTGCTGGAAGTCCTCGACGAGGAGCTGGGCATCGGTCTGGGTCACTTCCCTCCGCGGCTCGGCCTTCCGTCGCTGGTCGCCGATCTGCCGCTGCCCCCGTTTCCGGTGAAGAGCGT
Source organism: Myxococcaceae bacterium (assembly GCA_052386435.1). GTDB lineage: Bacteria > Myxococcota > Myxococcia > Myxococcales > Myxococcaceae > JBQTKE01. The sequence goes on along the minus strand of JBQTKE010000239.1, from coordinate 398 downwards.
TGACGAGCCACCCGATCTACCCGATGCGTTCGCGCTCCGCGCAGTGCTCAGCGCGAAAGGCGAGCTCCGCTTGCTAGACGGAGTGATTGGCCCGTCTGGCGCGCGTGCTTTTGGCCGGTTTTGCCGCGCTTCTCCAGAGCTCGACGCCGGCGTGCGCGTGCATCTGCGTCACGAAGAATCGCTTGCCCCAGACGTGGTGTTCGTGGAAGTCGTCCACCTTCCCGCTCCGAAGGGCGCGGATGTGGTGACGCGTCCGGTGTTGCGCGAGTACGAGCTGCCCTACTTGGGCCGCTCCGGTGCACCAGCGGACAAGCAGCTTTCTCTCGAGGATCTGGTCGTCCGCATGCGCGACGGTTGGATTCAGCTCTGGTCGAAGCGTCTCGCCAAGGAAGTCCGGC
>JBQTKE010000238.1:0-8635 GCA_052386435.1 Myxococcaceae bacterium | reverse complement strand
TGTTGGATCTTCGCAGGTTGCCCCAGATAACCGGTGCGCGTGGAGACCCCGTTCGCGTCCAAGAAATCCACGGCGGTGATGGCGAGATCAGGCAGCTCCACTTTCAGCGGGCTGGCGGAGAAGACGGTGTTGTTGTTCTCGTTCGACTCCGCCACCGCGTTGTTCGAATCCACGATGAGGACGAAGTAGTAGTCGCCGCTGCCAATCCCAGACGGCAGCGCAACCGACAGCTGTTGATCGATGGTCTGCGCGCCGCTTACCGGGACGCTCACCTCGTGAATCAGCCGGTCGTTCGCGTCGATGGTTTTGTCCGTGGAGAGCAGCACCCGGTACTTCACCTGAGACACCGGATCCGACCCGGTGTTGGTGAAGCGCACCGCCAACGCCAAATTCGCCCCCGCGGTCGCGGTGGCTGGGCCAGAGACGGAGACCGCTTGGAGATCCGTCCCCGACGTGAGCACCTGCGCCCGAGCGGGGCCGGCGACACCGACCAAAGCAACCAGAGCAACGAGGGCGCAACGGGCGTGTGAAGGCGGCATGGCGGGCAGCACCTTCCCTCAACTGACTGCTCACCTGCAACGGTAGGAGATCCCTTTTTCTCTTTAGCGAAAACGCTCTGCTTCCTCTTCAATGAGCGCCTTCAAGAGGGTCCGGTGGCAGCGCGCGGGATCCTCACAGGCGGACGAACAGAGCAGCGTGAACGCCTCTCCCGCGGCCACTCTGCGCCCCAGACTTTCGATCAGCGGCTGTTGATCACGGATCTCCGCCAAATAGCGACTGCGGTACTCGCTCCACGGGATGGGAGCGCCGTGTTTGCCGTAGACGTCCGCGTGGAGCCCGGGGCTGGGACCCAACCCCTTGAGCCAGAGATCCCACGTCTCGTCTGTCTTCTTAAGGCCGCGCGGCCGGTAGACCGTGACCAGCACCCGCGTGCCGTCGTCAGGCTCTACCGGGTCATTAAATCGCTTGGTCTTGATGGCCATCGCGCCGACCCTACCGCTTCGGAGTGCGAGCGTCCGCCAAGCAGCGACAGAGCGCGCAACCTGCTGAGGCCCTCGCCTTCAGAGCGTGTACGTCCGCTCCGAGAAGGCGTTGCCAAACATGTTGTGGAACACCGCACGAAGCGTGCGCGCCGTGGGGCTCAGGTGCAGCGCCACGTAGTTGGCGTTTGCCGTGACGTAGTCGAGCTGGGTGCCGGTGACTTTCTGGTAGTCCGGGTTGGGCAGGTTGGCGCCCGGCGGGAACGACGGGGCTGCTCACGGGAGCGGTTGTGCCCCGTCGCGTCGCGCTTGCTCCATCGCATGGCTACTTCGAGGCGGTCTTGTTTCCATCGAGTGCGGCTTGGCGCTCTTTGGTCTCCTTCTTCAGCCACTCGAAGTCGATCGCCTTGGTGGGCTTCACGGTGATCTTCGAGCCGCCCGGCACGTCTTTCTCCGTCACCACGGTGTCCTTGAGCACGATTGGACAGAGGCCGAGGCCGCCGCCGCCGTGACCGGAGCCGCTGTGCTTGATACCGGTCGGGTTCTCTTTCGCGGACAGCACCACGTGCTTGGCGCGCTTGCGGATCTCCGCTTCGTCGCCACCGGTGATGGTGATCTCCAGCTTGCCCTTCTGCTCGGAGACTTCCGACTTTGCGCCCGGGACCGCGCTGGGACAGTGTTGCATTTTTCCCTGGCCGACCAGCTCATCCGTGGGATCAGCGGCGAAGGCGTAGGCGCTCACGGCGAGAGACAGCGTCAGCAGCGTGCGTTTCATGGAGACGTCCCCTTTTGTGTTGACGCCCGTAAGCTTGCCTCAGCCCCGCCGCGAAACAAGCTCAGGGAAGACGGAGGTGTAGCTCCGACACACCCTTCAGAGCACTCAGGTCCTCCAAGCGTTCGCCTGTGTGCGTTACCCAGTACAGCTTGTTCTCACCGCGCCGATTGATTCGAAGCACGGGAATCTTTTTCGGATCCACCGCGTCCTCCGACTTGATCGCCAGCGTCTCTCCGCTCGCCGATTTCGCCGCGGTGAGCAGGCCCGCGCCCGCGTAGTGCTTGATCACTTCGCGCACTGGCCACGCTGGCCGGGGATCATCCGCGTCGCCTTCGGTGGGAATCGTGGGAATCGCCTGGACCTCTTCGACGCTGAGGCCCAAAGGTTCTTCCCCCGGCTTGAACAACGTGAGGAAAGCGCGCTCGCCGCCCTTCTTATAGAGCTTGAGCCGCTGCACGCCCGGAGGCTTTTGACCTTCGAGGAACGCTGGAAACGGAGCGTCGGATCGCATCAACACCACGCTGGCGTCGCCTTTGCGGTTGAGCGCCAGCACGGGCACCGGCGCTTTCGCGGACCGGGGGTACGCGCTGCGGGTGCCATCACCGCGCTCCACCATCAACACGCGATCCTCTTCGTTGAACGCCTTGCCGATCAGCGCGTCCAACTTCCACGCGCGGTGATTGCCGGAGGTAAAGCTGGGAGACAGCTCGCGCAGCCTCTGCGCGGTGATGTGCGGCGCCGCTTGTCCGTCGATCTCCACGCGAACGTTCAGCGTGTCCGGGATCTCCGGCCGCTTGCAGCCCGCGGTGAAGACGACCGCCGCAAGGCATAAGCCACTCAACACTCTCGAGCTCAAAGCGTTCTCCTTAAGCGGGTCTCATAACATCGCCAGGCGCGAGGCCAACAGGCTACGCAATCCTCGTGAGCGTTAGAGACGAGCGGTAGCGGCAGGTAGCGCGTCCAACGCGACTCGACTGGAAGCAACGCTTAATCGCCCTTGCGGAGAGCAGCCGCGACCGTCGCCGGATCGTTGGCGAAGACCGCGCCGACGCCAGCGGTCTGCATACGCGTCAACCGCTGCGCGAGCTGCTCTGGCGTGGTCGCCATGCCCCCTGCGTCATCTATCGTATAGACGGAGACCGTGGCCGGGCTGATCCCCTGACGACGGAGCGCCTCCATCATCTGCGGCTGCACCAGCGTATGCTTCAGCCCGACACCTTGCGCGCCCACTTCATTCGCCATTTGGCCCACGTAGTCGTACGCACCGGGACGGACCTCAGGGAAGCGCTCGCGGTACATCGGGGCGTTCTTCTCTTCGAACAACAGACTGGCGGCGAGCTCTTCGTCGATGGTGCGGAAGCCTTCGATCCCCTGCGGGTCGAACGATGAGATCATCATGCGCTCGCGAAGATCCGGGAAAGCCTTCAAGGCTTGCGCGACCTGTCGCCCCAACTCAAAGCCGTCCGCGGGCGTGGGAGAAATCCACTTGTCCTCTTCAATTCTCCCCTGCGAGAGCGTCTTCACTTCGAGGTTCATGGAGATGTCGGGGAGCTCGCGCATCAGCACGAGCGCTTCGTTGAGCGTGAGGATGCGCTCACCACCACCCAGATCTACCGCCTTCACTTCGGCGAGGGTCATGTCGCGTATTCGGCGCGGGTCACCGATCAGTCGCTCAAGTGTCTCGTCGTGGAAGATCACCAGCGCGCCATCCGCGGTGTTCTGCACATCCCACTCAACGCCCCGGGCTCCAGCCTTCACGCCAGCTCGCATCGCGCTGGCCGTGTTTTCGATCGCGAGATCCGCCGCGCCGCGGTGACCAATCACCGACACGCCGCTCTCACTCACGAAAGGGAGAGGACGGGTCGGCGCGGGCACGGGAGTCGAATGAGGTCCTTGAGAGAGAACGCGCATAAAGGAATGACGCAGTGATGGCGGGTTTCTACAGCGATAATCCGCGCGAGTGAGTGCTCATTCACTCGCACAAACACGCCCTCGAAAATTGGGGCGCGCGGTGTGAGCGCCGGGGGGCTCACTCGACTCGGCCGAACAGCTCCAGTCCTTGCTCGTTCTTCGCCTCAAGCTTGCCGTCGGAAAGCAGGAACAACGCACCCTCGCTGGCGAAGCTCACGCCGGTCTTCCAGCCGTAGTTCTCCGCCTCGAAGAGGCGCGGGGTTCGTAACCCTCCGCGTCGCCCACACGACCGCCCACGCACAGGTTGGGGTCGCGGCGAAGGGGACGTTCCAGGGTGCCCAGAAGCTGGCTCATGAGGTTCTCCGTACCGATGTCAATGACCGAGTATCGGCCGCGGGCGCACGCCGGTTGCGGTTTCTCACCGTCTGCGAAAACGCGGCGACTGCAGCGACCCCGTGACACTGCGTGCCCTCACCTTTGCCGCGGACCATACAGAGCGTTCATAACGACGACCCGGTCCGGCCACTGACGGACCGAACCGAGTCAATTCGGGGAGCAGCACCATGTTTCGACTGACCGCCTGCGTTGTTCCACTCTGGCTGCTGTTGGCGTGCGGAGAAGAACAGCCACAGCAGCCCGGGCTGCAGGTGAACATCACCTCCCCCTTAGTGACCGATTCATGAGTCGTACTGACCGGTACGCACTCATGCCTCGGTCCACTGAGCTGTCCTGACCTAAGGTCCGCGCCGAACGCTGATCTTGGTGACCTCTGAGACGCGAGGCAGCGTGTCGCCTGGGCGCCCCAACCTTCCTCCTTGTCCGTGAAAGGGTGGGAAGGGGTCAGTGGGATCGACCAACGTCGCGGTGAGTCCTCCGCGCCGGGTCATCAGCAGCACTGGCTGTAGCTTGCCATCCGGCGGAGGGCGCAGCTCCACGGTGACGTTCTGCTCTCCCGTCACCGCGAAATACGAAGGCGCTTTGCTTGCGCCGATCAACGTCTCCAGTTTCCACGCCACACGCTCTGCGTCTTCAAAGTCCGGCGGCGTGGTCTCCAGCTTCTTGGCGTCGAGCGCGGCAGAGGGCGCGCCGTTCACCTCGACAGCGATCTTCAAACCGGGATTCAAGACGGGGTTCGGCGGCGGCGCCAGCTTCGGCATCTTCCTCTCCGCGTTCGCGGGACCCTTGCTGCACGCGAAGGCGAGAGGGAAAGCGAGGAAGGAGACGCATAGCACTCGACGGTTCATGGCCCCACCTCCGGCAACAGCGCGTCCACGCTTCCTTGCGCCTTGATCTGCCCGGCTTCTATCAGCACCACTCTGTCTCCCACCGCCCGCGCTTCGTTTCGGTGGTGGGTGACCATCACCGCCGGAAGCTTCAGCTCGTGAATGATTGAGCGGATGTCGTCACTCAAGTGCCGGCGCAGCTCGCGGTCCATCGCGGAGAAGGCTTCGTCCAGCAGCACCAACTTCGGCTGGGTCGCGAACGCTCGAGCAAGGGCGACGCGTTGGGCTTCGCCGCCTGAGAAGGTTCGTGGCCGATGCTCGGCGAGGTGCAGCACCCGCATGCGCTCCAGCATGTTCAGCGCGCGCAGCTTGCGTTCGGAGCGAGGCAGCGTGCGATCGATCCCGAACATCACGTTCCCCAGCGCGCTTAAGTGCGGAAACAGCGCGAGCGACTGAAAGACAAACGCCAAGCCCCGCTGGTTGACCGGCCGATTCACTTTCTCGCGCGAGTCGAACCAGACCTCCGAGCCCACCTCCACGCGCCCTTGATCCGGGCGAACCAAGCCGGCAATCGCCGCCAAGGTCGTGCTCTTCCCCGCGCCAGACGGACCGAAGAGGATGGTGATTCCCGGTGGGGCGTCGAACGCAACGTCGAGCGTGAACTTCCCACCCGCGGAGACGGCGTGCTTGAGCCGAACTTTGAGCTCAGCGGGCATCGCGCTTCCCCGTGAGCTTGTTCACTGCGTACAGAATCACCATCGCGATCGCGCTGAGCACGGCGATCATCCCCGACGCCTGACTCTCCCGATTCGCCTGAATGGCGTCGTAGATGGCCAGCGCGGCGGTCTGCGTCTCACCGGGAATGTCTCCCGCGACCATCAGGGTCACGCCAAAATCTCCGAGCGCCCGCGCATAGCCCAGCATCACGCCGGCGGTGACGCCTCGCAGCGCGAGCGGGAGCTTGATGAAGAAGAACGCGCGCACCGCGCCGGCCCCCAGCGTGCGCGCGGCGAGAACCAACGTTGGATCCACTTCTTCCAACGCGGCCCGCGCGGACTTCACGATCAGCGGCAGCGCGCCCACAGCCGCGGCCAGCACCGCGCCGGACTTGGTGAAGACAATCGATGAACCGGTGACGCTCTCGTAAAGCTGACCGAGTCCGCTGCGCCGTCCCACGGAGACGAGGAGGTAGTAACCGAGCACCGTGGGCGGCAGCACCATGGGCAGCGTGCTCACCACGTCCAAGAGCTCTCGACCGGGAAAGCGGCGCCACGCGAGCAGCGCTCCCAACGCGATCCCCGCCACGGCCGCCGCCAGGGTCGCCAACGTGGCGACTTGAAGCGACAGGAGCAGGGGCGCCCAGCTCACTCTTTGCGCACCATCTGTTCGCCGGGGAGGAGGAAGCCGTAGCGCTTCATCATCTCCCGTCCTTCAACGGAGCCCACGAACGCGGTGAACTGTTTTCCGACCGCGCCCCCTTTGCAGACGACCATGGCTTGATCGATGGGCTTGTGGAGCGTCTCATCCACCAGCAGATACGTGCCTCCTTCCGCGACGAGCGCCAGCGACAGCGCCGCGAACGCCGCCTCCGCGTTTCCGGTCTGCGCGAACTGCAGCGTCTGTTGGATGTTCTCGCCGAACACGAGCTTGGGTTGCAGCGCATCCCAGAGCCCCGCGCTCTCCATCGCCTGCTTCGCTGCCATTCCGTAAGGCGCGTGCTCGGGGTTGGCGATGGCGATCTTCACGAAGCGCGCGTCGGTGAGATCTTTCAAAGTCGCGGGGGCCGCGGCGTCGCCGTTCTTGGTCCAGACCACGATGCGGCCACGCGCGTACATCGACTTGGTCTCGCCGTCACAGCCCCCCGCCTTCACCACGTCGTCGACAAACGACGCGTTCGCTGCGGCGAAGACATCGAACGGCGCGCCTTCTCGCAGCTGCTTCGCCATCTGGCCTGTCGAGCCGAAGCTGAACTCGACCTTGTGTCCGGTCTTCTTCTCGAACGCGGCGCCTACTTCCTTGAACGCGAACGCCAGGTCCGAGGCCGCGGCGACCTTGAGTGACTTCGTCTCGACCTTCGCTTCCGAAGAAGGCGCTGCCGACGGCTTGCATCCAGCGAGCAGCAACGCCGCGACTGCTCCGAAAACGGTTCTCACGTTACGTGTCCTTGTAGATGATGGTGCCCACGTCTTCGCCATCCAGCGCTCGGGTCACCATGCCGGGCTTCAGCCCGTTGACGATCTGCAGCTCCGTACACGACTGCGCGCGTCCCAGGTACTCAATCACCACGCGTTCCAGGACGAGGTCCGGCAGCCCCCTCTTGAGCAGCTCGTTACCGCCAATTTTGGGGATGTGTTTCGCGGAGGGATTCTTCTTGGGGTCGTCGTTATAGAGGCCGTCTTCGTCCTTGATGAAGATCGCGCGCTTGACGCCCAGCACTTCGGCGGAGAGGAAGACGCCGGCGTCGGTGCGATGCGCGGGGATCTGCCCGTCCTCGCCCGGCTTCTCCCAGTAACCGAACGGGGGCATGCCGGTCATGATCGGAATGCAGCCGACCTTGAAATACAGCGGCAGCTTCTCGAAGTCGTCGTGGAGGATGAACACGCCGCCGTGCTTGGCCAGCAGCATCTGCAACATGCGCGCGTTCTGCCGAGGCACGTAGCCGCCCAACGCCGCGAGCAAGCCGGTGGGCATGTCGAGATCGCCCGCCACCGCATAGATGTGCCGCGCGCGCGTGCCACCGCCGCAGCAGAGCAGAAGCTGGTGCCTGTCCTTCGCCTTCACCAGCTCTTCCAAGATGGGGAACACCGCTTTGCGGCCGCGGTCCATGATCGACTGGCCGCCCATCTTGAGGACCTTCACGTCCGGCATCATCGCGATGGGGCTGTAGTCGAGTCCGACGGCGCCCGCGCCGGTGAGCGTGGCGTTCTGCGGCGCGTTGGCGATCACTTTCGGGTTAGCCATTGGGAAGCTCCTTGGTGATGACCGTGCCCACGGGCTCGCCCGCGAAGGCCTTGGTCAGCTCGCCCCTCTTCAAGCCGTTCACAATCTGCACCTCGCGCACGTGCCGGCCGTGGCGCCAGGCTTCGAAGAGCGCGCGATCCAACACAAGCTCCTTGGGCAGGTTCTCCAGCAGCTTGCTCAGAGTGATCTCCGGGATCAGCTTGGCGTTGGGGTTCTTCTTCGGATCCGAATCGTAGAGGCCGTCCACGTCCTTCACGAAGATGACCTTCCGCATGCCCAGCACCTCCGCGTGGGTGAGCAGACCGAAGTCAGAGCCGTGCACCGGCAGCGGCCCCAGCTCCGGCGGCGGCTCCCAGAAGTGGTAGGGCGGCGTGCTGATGACAATCGGCAGCATCCCGTTCTCGATGTAGAGCGGCAGCTCCCAAAAGTGTTCGCGCTGCATCACGATGGAGCCGTGCGCGGCGAGCAGCGCATTGAGAATCACAGCGTTCGCCTCTTCCATCGCGCCGACCAGCTGCGCGACGCCACCGGTGGGCAGTCCTAAGTCGAGCGCGACGGAGATGGTGTGACGAACGCGCGTCCCGCCGCCCACGCCAATCAGCATGGGGTGCTTGCCGCGGATCTTGGAGATCTCCTCGACGAGGGGAAGCACCGCCTCGCGGCCACGATCGAAGATCGACTGACCCCCAATTCCCAGCAGCGTCATGTTTGGAAGGATCGCCAGCTCGCGCTGCACGCGGGTGGAGTTGAGAACCTGCTTGTCGACGAGAGATTCGCGCATCAAC
>JBQTKE010000237.1:0-5152 GCA_052386435.1 Myxococcaceae bacterium | reverse complement strand
CTTCTTCGCGCGCGAAGAAGTACTCGCGCTGCGCAATGCGCTCCAGGCGATTGAGTGGCCAGACGACGAGCTCGCCGTGTACGCGACGCTGCACGGTCCTCTCTTCGCGCTCACCGACGACGCGCTGCTCACCTTCAAGAACGTCTCCGGCAAGCTGCATCCTCTGCGGCCACTGGATCCCGTTGCGTTACCCGTCGCGGCGCAGGAGGTCGCGCAAGGCTTGGCTGCCTTGAAGACGCTGCATTTCGCGCGGAATCGGCGACCCATCGCGGACACTTTGGCGCAGCTGCTCGAAGCCACTCGCGCGCACGCAGGACTCGCGTTCTGGCGCGCGGGTGATCAAGCTCTCGCGAATCTCACACAGATGATGGAGCTGGCGCGCCGCTTCGAGATCGCCGGCGGTCGCTCCTTCCGCGCCTTCGTGCAGGAGCTGGAGACGCAGGCGGAAGAGGGCGAGTCACCCGAAGCGCCCATCGTCGAAGAAGGAAGCGAAGGCGTGCGGATGATGACCGTGCACGCGGCGAAAGGGCTGGAATTTCCCGTCGTGATCCTCGCGGAGCCCACCGCGCGGCATGAACGCAAGGATCCTTCGCACTATGTCAACGCCGCGACCAAGCTCTGGGCGGAGCCGTTGGCGTGGTGCAAGCCCGTGGAGCTGATGGAGCACGCGGAGGACGTTCGCCGGCGCGACAAAGAAGAGTCGGTTCGACTGACCTACGTCGCGGCGACTCGAGCGCGTGATCTGTTGGTGGTCCCTGTCGTCGGCGACGAGAGGCAGCCGGGCTGGGTGGATGTGCTGCACCCCGTGCTCTATCCCAAGCACGAAGACATGCTCGCCGCCCGACCCGCGCCGGGGTGTCCTGAGTTTGCGGGAGAGACCACTCTCGAACGGCCCGAGAGCGTTTGGGGAGCGACCTCTGTGGCGCCAGGTCTGCACAGGCCGGAGGTCGGCGAGCACAGCGTCGTCTGGTGGGATCCGAAAACGCTCGAGCTGGACAAGGGCCACACGACCGGGCTTCACCAGGATGAGCTCCTGCGCGACGACGAAGGCGGCAAGCTCTCCGCGGAAGGAATGGCCGCGTATCAAGCGTGGAGCGAACGGCGAGAGGAGCAGCTCGAGCGCGGGCGAAAGAGGTCGATGCGGGTGGTAACGGCACGGGAAGTGTCGAGCGCCGGCGCCACGGGTCAGGCTCAAACGGAAGGAAGCACGGCTGTTGCGGTCGAGGTGGAGACGACAGCAGTGAATCGCGACGGTCGCCCCTCCGGTCGACGCTTCGGCTCGCTTGTTCACAACGTCTTGGCGACAGTGCCACTGAAGGCGGAGCTGGCGGAGCTCTCGCGGACCGTTGAGCAAGAGGCGCGCGCCATGGGCTGCTCGAAGGACGAGCGCGAGGCCGCGGTGCAAGCGGTGGAAGCCGCACTGAAGCATCCGCTGCTCACACGCGCCGCGACGAGCAATGCCGTTCGGCGAGAGCTTCCTGTCTCAGTGAAGCTGGAAGACGGGACCCTGGCCGAGGGCGTGATTGATCTCGCGTTCGACACGCCCGAAGGTTGGCAGGTGATCGACTTCAAGACGGACGAGCACCGCGCGGAGCACGAGCGGCAAGTGGCGCTCTACGTGAAGGCGATCTCCGCCGCCACCGGGCGCCCCGCGAAGGGAGTGTTGCTCTCCGTCTAGGAAAATCTCTGCGGACTCGCCCCTGAGAAACCGAGAAACGCAGGTCGCGCGAGCGCTGGCTCCGCCGAGCCTCCAACTCACGCGGGATGATCAAGGTGCGGTGTCGACGCGGTAGACGGGATAAAGGTTGAAGCGCTCGTCCCAGGACGGATGCTTTGTTGCGACGAGGTGGAGCTTGTCCTCCGGGCTGCTCAGCTTGGCGAGCTCCGCTTCGAGCGCGGGATTCGCTTGCAGCATCAGCCGTGCCTCGGCTTCGGCGACGTAGTCTTCGAGATATTCTTTCTGCTCAAAGCAGGCGTTGAAGTCGCCCCAGGCGCCGAAGGAGTCCGGGGCTTGTGGCTCCAGGAGGTGAACCAAGAGCGCGCTCCAACGCTGCTGTAACGGAACAAAGAGCGAGCCTGCGGGGACATCGCGGCGCTCATTCTTCCACTCTCCCGTCAGCGTCATCGCCTGTCGTCCTTCGAAGGTCTTGCCGCTCGGCTTGGCGTCGATCGCGCGGAATGCTTCCACCTCAACTTCTGCGAGAGGCTTCGTCAGTTTCACGCTGCGAAACCCGTGCAGGTTCAACCGCGCGGCGACCTTCTCGGCAAAGCCCGCGGTGACGATGTAGCCGGCCTTAGGCGCGGTGACGCTCAGCGCGGGCGCGAGCTCATCCATCAGCGGCACGTTCAAGACCTGCGGCGTCTTCTCGTCGTAGCGCGTCCACAGCTGGCCGGAGAGCGAGGACCTCTCGCGGGTGTACGCGTAGCCGCGGAAGGCGAACGTCTTCGGCTTGCCCACGTTCTGGTAGGTGAGCGCCACGCTTGTTCCGGCCAGGGTCTTCGCGTCGGCGTCGCGCGCGGCTTTGAGCCACTCGCCTCCGTGCATCGCGGTCGCGGCGAGCAGAGCGGCGATCACATCTCGCGTCGCGCGCACTCGAGTTGCGTAGTCCTTCCACGAGTGGGTCTCCACCAGCACCGAGAAGCGATCGTGCAGTCGCCAATAGCCCGTGGAAAAACGAGGTGGCGCGAGGCCTATGGCGAAGCCGGAGGTGGGATCGTCGGTCTTCACGAAGGACGGATAGAAGCGCAGGGGCAGGTGGCCTTGGGCCTCCAACTTCTGCATCACCTCATCCCTCGTCTTCGCGGCGGCGGCGCGCAGCGCGTCCGTCGCTCCGACCAGCGGCTCCAGCATCACTGACACATCGTGTTCGAACTGCGCGCCGTCCGTGGTGTGGAGATCCACGTAGAGAATCGGGTCCCAGGACCGGAGCAGGCGGATCATCGCCTGCATCTCCGGCGCGTCCGCTTTGGCGTAGTCGCGGTTGAGGTTGAGGTTCTGCGAGGTGACCCGCCAACCCATCTCCACGGGGCCGCGCTGGTTGGGGCGGTTGTTCGGTCCAAAGCGTTCGTGGCCGTCGACGTTGAAGACGGGCACGAAGACCAGCGTGACCTTCTTGAGAACGCCCGGGAGATCGCTTCCCGCGAGGAGCGCTTTGAGCGCGGCGAAGCCCGCGTCCTTCCCTTCAATCTCTCCCGCGTGAATGCCGCCCTGAACGACGACGACAGGGCGGTTCTTGCTCTTCGCCGCCCGCGGCTGAAGCACGCCGTCGTCGGACGCGATCAGCGCCACCATGGGTCGCTGCTCAGGCGTGGTCCCGAAGTTCTCGCAACGTACACGGCGCGGGTACGCCTGGACGAACGCCTGACAGAGCCGCTGCGTTTCTTCGTAGCGCCCGGTCTTGGTGAACTCCGAGCGCTCGGCGACGGTCGTGAGATCAGGTGCCGCGGCGAGGAGGGCGAAGAGCAGAAGCGTCATGCAACGCTTCTTAGCCGCACACCCCGCGGAGGGCAGCTTCGAAGTCCTAGGTGGTGAGCAACTTCGACGCGGCGCGGTCGAGCGCCCGGCTCTTTGCGTCTCCGAGAAGCTCTCCGAATTGTCGGGGCGTCCGTCGTTTCCCTTTGGCGTTTCAGAGATGCGCTCAGCTTGCTTCGGACAAGGCGGTGCTTTCGGATCCGCTCCCGGCAGGCTCGACGAAGTTGAGTCGGTAGCCATCGGGATCCGTGATGATCATTTCGCGCGTGAACCACGGCTCGGTGCGCGGTCCATCGACCTTGGCGCGCAACGACTTCGCGGCCTCCACAAGCTCTTCCAGTCCGGGCCGCTTGGCGAGCGGTCCCGCGCTGAAGCAGAGGAGGACGCCCCCACCTCGGGGGGCCTGTAGGGCCACGAACGGCGGCGCGGAGACGAGGAAAAGATTCGCGTGCTCCGCCCACCGCAGGTGCGTGAAGACGGGATCGCTGTGCACCACGGCGAAGCCCAACTTTTCGTAGAAGCCCTTGGATTCCGCGGGATCTTGGACAAGCAGTTTCACGAAAGCAGACATGGGGGCTTGGGCCATGGGCGCGCCTCGTAGCACGGGTCGAGCCTGGATTGACCCTGGTCTGCACTTGTGTTCAGTCTGCGGGCGATGCTCCCCTCCGAAATTCACCCGGCGCTCACGTCGTTTCACCCTGTCATTCAGAGCTGGTTCTCCGAACGCTTGGGCGAACCCTCCGAACCTCAACAGCGCGGCTGGCCGGAGATCTTAAAGGGACAGAACGTCCTCATCGCCGCGCCCACTGGCAGCGGAAAAACGCTGAGCGCGTTCCTCGCGTGTCTGGACCGGCTGTTCTGTCAGGCGGCGGCGGGGACGCTCCCAGATCGCACGCACGTCCTCTACGTCTCGCCGCTGAAGGCGCTGGGCAACGACGTGCAGAAAAATCTGGTGGCGCCTCTGGAAGAGATTCACGCTCGCGCTGAAGCGGCGGGTTTGGATCCTCAAGCGGTTCGCGTGCGGGTGCGCACCGGCGACACGCCAAGCTCACAGCGCAGTGCGATGCTGCGCAAGCCTCCGCACATTTTGATCACAACGCCAGAGAGTCTCTTTCTCCTGCTCACCGGTCAGCAGTCGCGCGAGCTGCTTCGTTCGGTCGACACGGTGATCGTGGATGAGATTCACGCGCTGGCGCGGGACAAGCGTGGCTCGCACTTCACGCTCTCCATGGAGCGGCTCAAGCAGCTCACCGCGCGGACGCCGCAGTTGATCGGTCTGTCCGCGACGCAGAAGCCGCTGGAGGAGATTGGCGCGTTTCTCACGGGTGGCCGAGAGAAGCCGCTTTCCGTCGTTCACGTGGGACACGTTCGTCCCTGGTCGATCGCGATCGAGTCGCCCGACTGCGAGCTCTCCGCGGTGGCCACGCACGAGATGTGGGGTCAGGTTTACGACCGCATCGTTGGGCTCACGCAGCAGCTCCGCACGACGTTGATCTTCGCGAACACGCGCCGTCTCGCGGAACGGGTCGCGCACGATCTGGGCGAGCGCTTGGGGATGGACAAGGTCGCGGCGCACCACGGCAGCATGTCGCGCGAGCTGCGGCTGTCGGCGGAGGAGCGGCTCAAGGCGGGACAGCTTCAGGTGATGGTCGCTACCGCGTCGCTCGAGTTGGGCATCGA
>JBQTKE010000236.1:0-7832 GCA_052386435.1 Myxococcaceae bacterium | reverse complement strand
CCTTGATCATGTTGCGCATGAAGATGGCGTCGTCGACCACCAAGACACGCTTTGCCATGGGAGAACCAAACCTCCGAAAAGATCACCGAAACAGTGGAGACGAACAGTAACACCGAGGCTTGGACAGCGGGAAACAACTTGAAGTAGCCGCTGGGCCCACCCGTCGGTCACGTGACCTTGGGGGTAAAGAGGTTCACCACTGCACCGTCGAGTCCTTCTGGGTCCAGCACCGTGATCGCCTGACCTTTGAGCCGCGCCAATCCGCGCACAAAAGGCTCCTGTTTTCCCGGTGCGGCCGAAATTTTCTCGATGGATTCGATCCCTTCGACTTCAGTGACCGCGAAGCCCAGGTCGCGCCGTCCACGATCCAGCAGAACAATCTTCTGGTTCGGCAGCCCTGCATCGGGAATTCCCAGCAGAACCCTCAGCTCCACCACCGTGACCACGCGGCCGCGCAGGTTGATGACTCCGCGCACCGCAGCGGGTGCGCAGGGACCCCTCGACACGCCAGGCGGTGGTACCCCCACCTCGCGCACCGCCGCCAGCGGCAGTCCGTAGCGCTCCTTCGCGAGTCGAAAGATGACGTGTCGCACGGGCGACCTACTTGGCGCTCTCGCTGAGGCGGAAGCGACGAACCACGTTCTGCAGCTCCAGGCTCAGGCTGGTCAGCTCTTGCGCGGCGGAGGTCATGCGGGACACCGCGAACGTCTGCTCTTGAATGACCTGTTGGATCGCTTCGGTGGAGCTGGCGTTCTCCTGCGCCACGTGGCTGATCTCTTGAATCGCGTGGACCATCTCGTCGGAGCCCTTCTGCTGCTCCTTCGCGCTCTCCGAAATCAGGTGCACCTTCTCCGCGCCCTTGCGAGCGGTGTCGGTGATGCTTCCCATTGAGCGAACGATGGTGGAGAGATCCTCCCGTCCCTCGCCCAGTTCGTCGATGCCCTCCTTCATCGCGGAGACGACCGCGGCGGACTGATTCGAGATGTCACGCGCCAGCTTGCTGATCTGTTCGGCGCTGCGCCCTGCGCTCTCCGCCAGCTTGCGCACTTCGTCGGCGACCACCGCGAACCCACGGCCGTACTCACCCGCGCGCGCCGCTTCGATCGTCGCGTTCAGAGCAAGCAAGTTCGTCTGCTGCGCGACCTGGGTAATCACATCGACGATCTTGGAGATCTCCTGCGTCTTTTCGCCGAACGCGAAGACCTCGTGGCTGGCGTTTTCAATGCGGGAGAAGACCTTCTTCACCTTGTCGCCGGCAAGCCGCGCGGCGTTGGAGCCTTCTTCGGCGGCGCCAGACGTCTCGGCCGCGGCGCGCGCGGCGTCTTGCGCAGAGACCGCGGTGCGCTGAATCGACGCGGCCATCTCCGTGATGACCTTCGACGCTTGTCCGACGAGATCCTTCTGCGACTCAGCGCCCGACGCGATCTTGTCCATGGAGGACGCGACCTCTTCCGTGGACCCATTCACGCCCTCCGCGGAACGCTGCAGCTCATTCGCGGAGTCCGCGACAGACTGCGCGGTGCGCTGAATGTGACCGACCAGCTCACGCAGGTTCTCCTGCATGTTGCTGATCGCCATCGCCAGCTCGTCGATCTCGTCCTGGAGCACACCCGTCTCGGTCACGACGGGTTTGGAGAGCTCACCGCGCGAAATCTCCAAGGCGGAACGGGACAGGACCTTCACGCGGGTGACGCGCGCCAGCACCGACGGCAGCACCAGAGAGAGCACCAAGGTCACCACCGCTGCCGCGGCGGCTTTCTGAAAGAGCGGCCACTGCTGCGTGAGCTCGGAGAGGACAAACATCACCGCGCCCAAGAGCACATAGCCCGCGAGGATCTTGAGCTTCAGCGAAGTGGTCGCTCCGCGGTCCTCGGCCATTCGCACAATTCGGTGGAGTGGCTCGCGGCGCGTGCTGATCACTGAAGGAAGTTCGTCGCGAATAGGACGGCGCACGAAACGCTTTCCAATGCGGCTACGAGGAGGATATTCGGAGTTTTAACCCGCCTGTCCGGGGGGTCAAATCGCGCCTCGGTCCACACACATCGGCACCTACCGCGCCGCTATCCAAAGTGATCGAACCCTCGAGTCGGGCGCACATCGACGCCGTCTTCGACAAAGCGCACCGCTCGTCCCGCCGTCAGGTGTCCAATTCGAGTCACCTGATTTTTCGCGGCACGCTCGAATGCGGCGGCGCGTGAAGGTGGAACGGCGAGGAGCAGCTCGTAGTCTTCACCGCCCGACAGTGCGAGGTCGCGCCCATGGGCGTGTCGTTTCACGGCGGCGCTCAAAGGCAGCGACGTCACGTCGACCTGCGCGCCAACGCGCGAGGCTTCGCACAAGTGACCCAAGTCCTGCGCGAGTCCGTCGGAGATGTCGATCGCCGCGCGCGCGAACTTCGCGGCGAGAAGACCGAGCAGGAGACGCGGCTGAGGTCGGCGCTGTTTCAGTGAGCCCGTGGAGACACCAAGCGCCGCGTCACCGAGCGTGCCACTCACGTACAGGAGATCTTTCGCGCGTCCCCCACTGCGCAGCAGCGGCTTGTTCGCCTCGCCCGCGGCAGTGATGGTGATAGAGAGCACCGGCGATCGCGTGACGTTCCCACCGATGAGCGCGATCCCTGCGCGTCGTGCCAGAGGCGCCATCCCGCGAGAGAGCGCATCGACCTCTGTCGGATCGGGAAGCGCGAGCGCGCAGACGAACCACCGTGGCGTGGCCCCCATCGCAGCGAGATCGGAGAGATTCACCGCGAGCGCTTTGTAGCCAACGTCCTCAAGAGAGAACGTCTTCCGCGTGAAGTGCACGCCTTCGACCACCGCGTCTGTCGTCACGCACGCCTTGCCGTCGATGACCGCGCAATCATCACCCGGTCCCAGAGGCGCCAACGGCACGCGAAAGCGGCGTGTGAATTGATCGATCGCATCGAATTCGGAAGGCACGAAGCTTCAGTACCAAACCCGCTGAGCAGCTCGCGGAGAAATGCGCTGAGTTGTAGCGAGGCCTTGCGCAACGGCAGAGCCTCTCTCCTACGGGACCCCGTGGGTTACGAGCATCAGAACCTGTCCGGCGTGTCCATCACCGCGGGCGGCTGGATTTGCACGGTGCTTGGCAGTGAAGGCGTCGCCGGAAGAATGCAGGTAAAGCGCGCGCCGCGGCCAACTTCGCTCGAAACTCGGACGCTGCCGCCGTGGCCTTCCACGTAGCTCTTCACGATCGCCAGACCCAACCCTGCTCCGCCGTACTCTCGGGTGGAGCTGGAATCGACTTGGTAGAAGGTCTGAAAAATCTTGTCGAACTGATCTTGCGGAATACCGACCCCGGAGTCTTCGACGATGATCCGGTAGCCCGCCGCGTAGAGCTCCGGTTGGTGGGCGACGTCGGAGAGATAGAGCGACACCTTACCGTTCTTGGGCGTGAACTTCACCGCGTTGGCGAGGAGGTTCACCACGACTTGGCGCAGCTTCTCGCGGTCCGCCGACACGCGCTGCGCGGAGTCGGGTAGGCGAACATCCAGCGTCACGCCCTTCTTCTGCGCTTGCGGCTTCACGCTGGTCACGGAAGTTGAGATCAGCTCCGCGATGTCCAGCGGCTCGAAAGACAACCGCACTTTTCCGGCTTCAATTTGGCTGATGTCGAGAATGGACGAGATGAGGCGCAGCAGCGTCTCGCCCTTGTCCATGATGGTGCGAACGTAGTCCGCCTGTTCGCCGTTGAGGTTCCCCGCGAGCCCCTCAGAGAGCATCTCCGAGTAGCCGATGATCGACGTCAGCGGCGTGCGCAGCTCATGACTCACGGTGGCGAGGAAGCTCGACTTCAACCGGTCCAGCTCTTTGAGCCGCGCGTTCATCTGCTCGAGCTGGTTGTTCTGCTCTTCCAGCTCATGATTCGTCTCGAGCGTGGCTTCGATGTGCAGTTGCGAGGTCAGGAACGTGCGCTGTCCCGCGACGACCAAGGTCTCCACGATCTGAGAGAAGTGGACCATCACGCGCGCCACGGTGCCTTCGGGTGCGCGCCGAACCTTCGCCATCAGTTGTCGCGCGTTGGCCACGTCGAGCTGCGGAGAGATGTTGCGCAGCGACGCGGGCAGATCGTCGAGATCATCCGGTGTGAACGGACCGAAGATGACTCGGCCCAGCACGTCGCCTTCCCAGATGATCGGCATCACCAAATAACGAAGGCCGGTGAAGCACGGCACCGCCACCATCCCGAGCGCGGCTCTGTTCGGCGCGACTTCAGGCAGAACAGGGAGCCGCGCACCATCGGTCGGCGCGACCGGCCCGTCTTTCACCCGACCTACTGTCGCGGTGCAGCGCGCTCGACCTCCCGAGAAAGAGAAGACGTAGCCGCAGAAATCGCCGTTGCCGATCTTCACGTCCGCCAGCTTCGCGCCGCGATCGTCGAAGACCTTGATGCCGATCTTGTAGAGCTCTACGAAGCCCTTCACGACTTCATTGAAGGACGGGAGGTCCAGCATCTCGCTGAGCGAGAGCCTGCGCTGCAGCACCGAATCGCGACGCCCGAGCGCGGCTTCCAGCTTCGCCGGAGCGAAGTCAGGGCCTTCCGCAAACGGGCTCTTCACCGTGGCGCTCCTCGCGGTAAGACCTTGATCAACTCCGTTCCTGTGACGTCGATGTTGCTGAAGATCTGCTGGAGGAAGTCTCCTTCGTTCAAGCCGATGTTCTTCACCAGCCCCGCGCGCGCGTCCATCTGTCGATACGCCGCCTGCAACACCGCGTAGAGCGTTTCCAGCACGCCCTCACAGCGAATGGCGACGGCTCCGACGACGACTTCTTTGCCCTTCTTGCGCGTCTCGTCGATCTCCACGTCCGTCTTGGTGTCCGGCAGATCGCGCTTGTTGTACTGGATGACCACGGGAACTTGCGCGGAATCCAAGCCGTTCTCGCGCATGTTCTCGTGGAGGTTCTTCCAGTAGCTGTTGTTGTCCGGACCCGCGGAGCGGCGACTGTCCGCGATGAACGCCACCGCGTCCGCGCCCTGTAACACGATGCGCCGCGTGGCGTTGTGAATGACCTGGCCCGGCACAGTGAACAGCTTGACCTTCACCTTGAAGCCGCTTGCTGTCTTGAAAAAGACGGGCAGCAGGTCGAAGAAGAGCGTGCGATCGTCGTACGTTTCGACGGTGAGCAGGCGGCCACGCACCTCTGTCTGCGTGCGCGCGTGGATCATTTGCAGATTGGTGGTTTTCCCGGAGAGCCCGGGGCCGTAGTACACAATCTTGACGGTGAGCTCGCGCTGAGCGTGGTTCAGTTGCACAGGATTTCGCCCTTATACACCGGCCGTGCTCTGAGACCTCCGTCCACACCAACCTCCCTTCCTTCCACGTCCGGAAAGACGAGCGAGCAAGCTAATTTGGCGGCGTGATGGGTACCCTGATGTGGTCAGACAAAGGGATGCAACCCCATCAATGAAGCGGATAGGATTCCCCTCCATTGGATGGGCGCGCATCAGGAGGGCTGGCGATGACGATGAAGAGGATTGAACAGGCTCCCGGAAAGACACCACTTCCTCCGCTGGATCTCGCTTCCTTGCCGACGGATCTGTCGACAGCGGTCAAGTTCGCCGCGCCGAACGACGAAGACATGGCCACCGCGGCGCAGCTCCGAAACTTTTCTGATCCATGGAAGAAGCGCGGCGAGACGGGTGAAGAGAGTCTGGAAGCGCTCACCAAGCTGCGGCCGTTCGTGCAAGTGGCGAAGGTGAATACGCACGTCGTTGGTTACGTGACGGTGGAGCGCGACGGTCCGGTTCCTGGTGCCGCGTATATGCGCAACGTCGTGGTGAAGCCGGAGCTGCGGAAGAAGGGCGTGGGCTCGCTGCTGCTCAACCACGCGCTTCAGGTCGCGCGCGACATGCACCGCAAGACGCTGGCACTGCGCGTGGATCCTGCGAACGATGTAGCGGTCAGCTTCTACCGCAAGTCGGGCTTCACCACCGTGCAGACCGTCGTCTCCAAGAAGAGCGGGAAGCTCCGCCTGCTGATGTCGCGTGAGCTCTAAATCGTTCGCGCCCGCTTTCCTCCCAAACCTGACCCTCAGCAGTGATTGTCAGGTGACGACGAAACCGCCTCGCGACCGATTGGTCCGCCTAGCCGGTCAACTTCGCTCCGCTGTACCAGTGCTGAAGCGCGTCCAGCTCTTTGAAGCGGCGCGCCTTCGGCAAACTCGCTAGGAAGCTCCGCCCGTACGCTTTACTGGTGATGCGTCGATCGAGCACCGCGACGATTCCGCGATCTGTCTGGGTGCGGATGAGCCGGCCGAAGCCCTGTCGCAACGAGAGAATCGCCTCCGGCAATTGATAGGCGCCGAAGGGTCCTTCACCGCGCGCCTGCAGTTGATCAATTCGCGCCGCGACCAGTGGATCGCCGGGCGAGGCAAAAGGCAGGCGATCGATCACCACCAGCGAGAGCGCGTCACCTGGAACGTCGACGCCTTCCCAGAAGCTGTGCGACGCGAAGAGCACGGAGGGCTCGGCTCGAAACGCGTCCAGCAGCGCGGTCTTCGGTCGCTCGCCTTGCAGAAGAATTTGATACGGGAGCCGATTGCGCGTGAGCGCGTGCACCGCTTCCATGTTGCGCAGTGACGTGAAGAGCGCGAAGCAGCGGCCGTCTGTCAGGTACGTGAGCTGCACCAGCTCTTCCGCGAGGGCTTCCAGAAAACCCGGCGCATTCGGCTCGGGAATATGCGAGGGGAGATAGAGCGCCGCGTTTTGGGAGTAGTCGAACGGAGACTCCACGGAGAGTTGACGCACGTTCTCCTGTTCGTCCAAGCCCAGCCGCTTGGAGACGAACTCGAAGCGGCCGCCCGCGGTGAGCGTGGCGGAGGTGAAGACCACCGTGTCGATTCCGGAGTAGAGGCGCTTCTGGAGCTCGGAGGCGACGTCGATGGGCGAGGCGTGAAGAAACAGTCCTCGCCCGCGCGCTTCCGCCCAGTACACGTGGTCGCTGGATTCGGCGCGCTGGATGAAGTCCAGCTCTTCGGTGATCTCTCCGGCGCGACGGCAGAGCGCGGTGAGCTCCGGCTCGTCCGACTCCAAGGTGAGGCTGGACACCGCGGCGAGCGATTCGAGCAGGTTCGCCAGCTGCGGTCTCAACGGTGAGAGGCTGCGCGGGGTCATGCGGATGCTGGTCTCTCCACCCGTCAGGCCTAGCGCTCGCGGCGCAGCCTTGAAGAACGTCTCCGCCTCACCTCGTACTTTGAGAGCCAGCGCCGAGAGCAATCCGCTGCGCCCGTCTTCCGCCGGCAAAGACTTGAGGGCATCCGCGCACAGCTCCTCCACCCGCCAGCTCGATACTTGACTGCCGAAGTATTCGGTCGCGACGTCTTCGATCGCGTGCGCCTCGTCAAAGACCACGGCGTCGTACCGCGGGAGAATTCCTTCTCCTGCCCTCCCTCCGCGCGAACGGATGGCGAGATCCGCGAAAAAGAGGTGGTGGTTCACGACCAGCACGTCCGCCTGCTCCGCGCGACGACGCATCCGAGTCACGAAGCACGCATCGTAGAGCGGACACTTCTGACCAAGGCACGTCTCTGAGGTCGTGGTGAGCGCGGGCCAGGTCGCGAAGGAGTCGGGCAGCTCCAACTCCGCGCGATCTCCGGTCTCTGTCTCGGACGCCCACTTCTGGATCTCCCCCCAGCGCTCACTTTCATCGCGCGTCGCGAAGGTCGGTTCGCGGGTGAACGCCTCCAACTTGTGAACGCAGAGATAGTTGGAGCGGCCTTTCAGGTAGGCAGCTTCGAACGAGAGCCCGACTTTCTCGCGGAGCAGCGGGATGTCCTTGAGAAAGATTTGCTCCTGCAACGTTTTCGTGGCGGTGG
>JBQTKE010000235.1:0-4762 GCA_052386435.1 Myxococcaceae bacterium | reverse complement strand
TTGCTACAACGAGACGCTCGCCGGTCGCCGCAATGTCGTCGAAGGCAAGCTGATGACCTCGTTTGTGATCACCGCCGAAGGGTTGGTGAAGAAGCCCAAAGTGGAGAAGAAGGGCACTTCCGTGAAGGACGGCAAGCTCAACGAGTGCGTGGTCGCGGTGTTGGCGGCGATGCAGTTCCCGAAGCCGCCCGACAGCCGCGAGCACCCGGTGGCGTACCCCTTCAACCTCAAGGCCGAGAAGTAAGAGATGGACTTCGCGCACACTGAAGCCCAGACGCTGGTTCGTGACACCGCCCGCGCATTCGCGCGAGAGAAGATCGCGCCGGCGGCGAAGCGCAACGAACGCGAAGAGCGTTTCCCGGGCGAGCTCCTCAAGGAGATGGCGGGCCTGGGGCTGATGGGCGTGAACATCCCTTCCGCCTACGGTGGCGCGGAGGCGGGTGTGGTCGCGTACTCGCTGGCGATCACTGAGATCGCCGCGGCCTGCGCGTCGACGTCGGTCATCACCGCGGTCACCAACATGTGCGCGGAGCTGATTGCTCGCTTTGGCGCGGACGCGCAGAAACAGAAGTACGTGACGTCGTTGACCTCAGGCGCCACGCCCGCGGGAGCCTTTGCTCTGTCCGAGCCTCACTGTGGATCTGACGCAGGCGCGCTGCGGACCACCGCGGTGAAGAAGGGCGATCGCTACGTCCTCACTGGCACCAAACAGTGGATCACCTCGGGCGACGTGGCGGGGGTCATCGTTGTCTGGGCTCGCACGGGAGGAGAGGGAAACCGCGGCATCTCGACCTTCATCGTCGAGGGCGGGACCAAGGGTCTGCACGTGGGACGCGCTGAAGACAAGATGGGGCTGCGCGCGTCGCACACGGTGTCGCTGACGCTTGAGGATTGCGAGATCCCCGCGTCGAACCTGCTGGCGAAGGAGGGGGACGGTTTCAAGCTGGCGATGGTCGCGCTGGACGGTGGACGGATTGGGATCGCGAGTCAGGCATGCGGTGTCGCGCGGGCGGCGCTCGAAGCGTCGCTCGCGTACTCGAAAGATCGCCAGGCCTTCGGTCACCCGATTGGCGAGTTTCAGGCGGTGCGCTGGTTCCTCGCCGACATGAAGACCCAGCTCGAAGCCGCGCAGCTGCTGACCTTGCGTGCCGCCGCGCTCAAAGAGCAGGGCAAGCCGTTTACGCGCGAGGCTTCCATGGCGAAGCTCTTCGCAAGCGAGATGGCGAACCGCGTCTGCGACAAGGCGGTGCAGATCCACGGGGGCTACGGTTACATCGACGAGTTCCCCGTGGAGCGTTATCTGCGCGATGCCCGCGTTCAAACCATCTACGAGGGCACCAGCGAGATTCAGCGGTTCGTGATCGCGCGCGAGTTGTTCAAGAACGCAGCGTAATTGGCGTTGGTCCGTGAGCGAGCTCTTGTCGCTTCTGCGTGAGAGGGCGCGAAGGCGAAGGTCGCGCCATCACCTGATGCGGTCGCTGCGGCCTTTCCCGTCCAGCGCTGCAGCGCGGGGACCTTCACGCCGGTGGTCTTTCCGATGCCATGACGTTGTCGGGCTGCGGTGTTAACAGGAGGAGCGATGCCTCCTCCTCCGGGTCCAGCCTTCACGCGGTATCAAAAGATCATCGTCGCCATCCTCGCGACGCTTCAGTTCACGATCATCCTCGACTTCATGATCCTGTCCCCGCTGGGGGCGATCCTGATGCCGAAGCTCAGCATGGTGCCCCAGCAGTTCGGTTTCGTGGTCTCGGCGTATGCGTTCAGCGCCGGCGTCTCGGGGCTCCTCGCCAGCGGGTTTGCGGATCGATTCGACCGTAAGCGCTTCCTGCTCTTCTTCTACACAGGCTTCATCGTCGGCACGCTTTTCTGCGGTTTGGCGCCGACGTACGAGCTCCTCCTCGCGGCGCGGATCATCACTGGGATCTTCGGCGGCGTGGTTGGGTCGATCAGCTTTGCGATCATCACCGACCTCTTTCCTCCCACGATGCGCGGGCGAGTGATGGGCGTGGTGCAGACCGCCTTCTCCGCCAGCCAGATCTTGGGGATCCCCGCAGGCCTCTACATCTCGAACGCCTGGGGGTGGCACGCTCCGTTCTTGGTGATCGTCGCGTTCGGCGTGGTGCTGGGCGCGGTGGTTGTTGTGGTGATGAAGCCGGTGAACGCCCACCTGGCGAATCGTCTGGAGCGTCATCCGCTTCAGCACCTGTTCGATACGCTCTCGAACTCGCTCTACCTGCAGGCCTTCGCCACTACGGCGTTGCTCAGCTTGGGTGGGTTCATGCTGATGCCCTTCGGGAGCGCGTTTAGCGTCCGCAATTTGGGGCTGACCTTCGAACAGTTGCCCATGATCTACCTGGTCACCGGGATCTGCTCGATGCTCGCGGGCCCGATCGTGGGGCGCCTGACGGACGCCTGGGGAGGAATGAAGACGTTCTTCGTGGGGTCCGCCCTCACGCTCGTGTTGGTCCTCATCTACACGCACTTGGGCATCACGCCGCTGCCCCTGGTCATCCTCGTCAATGTGGTCCTCTTCGTGGGCGTGTCGGCGCGGATGATCTCGTCCCAGGCGTTGATCTCGATCATCCCGGAGCAGCGCAGCCGTGGAGCTTTCATGTCCGTGAGCTCCTCCGTTCAACAATTTTCCGGAGGCGTCGGCGCGGCTACAGCCGGGTGGATCGTCTTAGCTCCCAAGGAAGGGCCGCTTCAGCACTTCGACCTGATCGGGTACATCGTCTCGATCGCCACGGTCATCACGGTGCTGCTGATGTTCCTGTTGACGAAGCGCTCACGAGCTCTGCGCGCGGTGGAAGCCACGGTGGCAGCCGCTGCGGACACGGCGCCTGGTCATCGAGCGTGAGCTTGGCGAAACCTTCGCGCGGCTCGTGGTCGTAGGGGAGATCTCCCATCGCCAGGCCGTCGTCCGCCAGATAGGGCGCCCGCGCGAACTGCAGGAAGGCACGAGCGTGGCAACTCTTCTCCACGCGCTGACGGAATCGGGAGAGCGAAGGCACCGCGCCGTCTTGCCAGTCGCTGAGCGGTGTCGAATCATCGCGCTCTTCATCAGCCACGGCCAACGTGATCCACGCCGCGGCTGGCAGCGATGCGGCCATCGGCGTCTTGCCTCGACGGCGCAGCGCCAGCGCCACTTCAGCGGCGAGAATTCTGGCAACGGTGTGACTCAGGTTGTCCATGCGGTTGAGCGCTCGGAGGTGATAGGGCTGCGTGGGTCACGCACGATACGCCGCCCACCTCTCGAAGGAACTTCTGATGATGCGCGCAGGACTCCTGATGCTGGTGCTGTTCACGGGCTGTGCTCAGACGCGGGTCGCCGCGGTGAAGGGCGCTGGCACCCGGTTCGACGTGAGGATCCTCAACGCGCGCGTCGTCGACGGTACAGGCGCACCGTGGTTCCGAGCGGACGTGGGACTTCGCGGCACCCAGATCGCCGCGATTGGAGATCTTTCGGAAGCTGCGGCAGCGCTGACCATCGACGCGAAAGACCGCGTCCTCGCGCCCGGCTTCATTGATCTCCTCGGTCAGTCAGAGTGGAGCGTGTTCAAAGACCCGCTGCTCGAGGGGAAGGTCCGTCAAGGTGTCACCACGGAGATCTCCGGAGAAGGCCGAACGCGCGCTCCGCTCAATGAGGCCATGGTCGAGGAAGATCGTCGCGAGTCGCCGGAAGACAAACCCGTGAGCTGGCGCACCGTGGGCGATTTCCTTCACGCGCTGGAGCTCAACCGCAGCGCGATCAACTTCGGGCTGTTCATTGGATCCGCGAACGCACGGCAGATCGCCATGGGGGAGGTTGCGCGCGATCCCACGAACGAAGAGCTGCATGTGATGGAGGACGTCGTCGACCGCGCCATGCAGGACGGTGCCTTCGGGATGTCCACGTCGCTTATCTACGTTCCGGCGGTCTATTCGAAGACCGAGGAGTTGATTCGCTTGGCGAAGATCTCCGCGCGCTATGGCGGCCTCTACTTCACGCACCTGCGCAACGAAGGTGACCGCATTCTCGAGGCGCTCGACGAAGCGTTTCGGATCGGTCGTGAGGCTCGGTGTCCTGTGAACATCTGGCACCTGAAAGTCAGCGGGAAGAACAACTGGGGGCGGATGTCGCAGGTGGTGTCGCGCATTCTCGACGCGCGCAAGAGCGGGCTGGACGTCGCGGCAAATGTGTACCCGTACGTCGCCTCAGGCACGGGGCTCACTGCCTTGGTTCCCGCGTGGGCGTTGGAGGGCGGCTACGAGGCGTTTCTCGCTCGGCTCAAGGATCCCGTGGGCCGAAGAAAGATCGCCGCTGAGATTGGGGCCACCGACACCGCGTCCGGCTTCTTCTCGCGCGTGGGTGGAGGGGACGGCGTCTTGGTGACCTCCATTCCAAATCCTGCCTTCGCACAGTACGAGCGGCGCCGCGTCACCGAGATCGCCTCGATGATGAAGGTGGATCCGGTCGAGGCCATCCTCCGGTTGCTCCAATCCTCCACGCACACGCCCGACGCGATCTACTTCTCCATGAACGAAGCGGACCTTCGCCACGCGCTCTCGCAACCCTTTGTCTCCGTGGGCGCGGACTCTGGCGCGGTGACTCTCGAAGGCCGCAAGAAGGGCGCGCATCCTCGAGCCTACGGAACGTTTCCCCGTGTGGTCGGGCGCTACGCGCGAGAGGGGCTCTTCTCCCTCGAGGAAGCTGTGCGCAAAGTCACCTCGCAGGCCGCGGCGCGGGTGAGGCTCTATGAGCGCGGGCTGATTCGTCCCGGGA
>JBQTKE010000234.1:0-7459 GCA_052386435.1 Myxococcaceae bacterium | reverse complement strand
GTGGCGGGTGCGGCCATAGCAGAGCGCGCCCGTGCCGCAGATGAGCGCGAGCCCCCACCCTTCCGGCGTGCCGGCAGCGAGTCCCAGCTCGCCGTCGGTGACTCCGGCGATCCGCGGCGCGAAGCCCTGCGTTTCGAGCCAGGCGGTCACCCGGGGGCGCACCTCGGGAGAGTCAATGCCGGCCAAACCAAAGGCAGCCGCGGCAATCGGAGCACCGGCCACCTTCTTTCGAGCATCCGCGATGGCCGCGGCGATATTCGCGGTCGCGGCATCGAACCCCATCGAGTGTGGATTCGAGGACCCCGCCCCACCGGTCGCGACCACGTTCCCCGAGGGCTCACTGAGCAGCGCCCGGGTCTTCGTCCCGCCGCCGTCCACGCCGAGGATGAGCACACCTGAGGGCACCGTCGATCGTGCTCCCATCACCGCGTCTCCGTGACCTTCGTCAGCCCCCGAGGCTGGTCCGGATTGAGGCCCCGAGCGCGTGCCAAGGCGAGCGCCCAGAGCTGCCCCGGCACGACGCACACCATCGGCGAGAGCCACTCCGGCACGCCTGTGGGCAAAGGAAGCGGCGCCCGCGCCCGATCAAGGATCTCCGCGCGGTCGGAGACCGCGATGATCTCAGCCTGTTTCTTGTCGAGCATGTCGAGCAGCGCGCCCGTGTCCGCCGCGGGGCTCGCCGACGAGGGTGCCACGACGAGCACCGGGAAACCTTTGTCGATCATCGCGACGGGCCCATGGAGCAAATCGGCGGACGAGTAGGGCTCCGCGATGACATAGGTCGTCTCTTTGATCTTGAGGGCCACCTCGAACGCCGTCGCGTAGTTGAAGCCTCGCCCGATGGTGACGAAGTAGTCCGCATAGAGGAACCAGGAAGCGCGTTGCTCCACCGTCTCGTTCAGGCGGATGGCTTCGCTCACGGCCGCGGGGATGGCGGCCATCTCCTGCCAGCGCTCCTCGGAGCCACCGAGCGCCGTCGACAGCATGGCGAGCACCATCAGCTCGTTCGTATAGGTCTTCGTGGCGGCGACGGAGCGCTCGGTCCCGGCCTCGAGCGGAAGGACGAATTCGGCTGCGCGACCGAGCGCGGAGGTCGGCTCGTTGGTGAGGGCGAGGGTGAGCGCACCCTGCCGACGCCCTTCTTGGAGGACCGACACGATGTCCGGGGACTGGCCTGATTGACTGATTCCAATGACCAGCGCGCCCGCGACGGACGGCGGAGCGCCGTAGAGAGTGAAGAGCGATGGTGTCGCCAGGGCGACCGAGAGACGGTTGTGAGAGCCGAACAGGTACTGCGCATAGCGGGCGGCGTTGTCGGAGCTGCCCCGCGCGGCGATGACCACGAATTTCGGCGCGAAGGCCCGGATGCGAGCGGCCAACTCGGCCACGCGAGGCCGGCCGCATTCCAGCAACCTGGAAAGCGCCTCAGGTTGCTCCCGGATCTCTCGCTCGAAGAAGCTGCTGGGTGCCATCCCGATGGCTCCTAGCATGGGGGTTGGCTCTGCGTGAAATGGGAAGGTGAGCTATACGGTGCGCGCTCGTGACCCTCCCTGTGCACCCGCCCCGCCTCATGCGTGCAGGCTTGTCCCTCGCCCTGGTGGCCATGGCGTGCGCGAGCGGCATCAGCTGCCGGTCGACGCCGTGCGCGGCGCCTGCGTCCACAGGGCCTCACGCGGGCCAGAGCGGACCCCGTATCTCGATCCGCCTGATGGAGGGCGCCGAAGAGGTCTCCTTTTCCGCCCGCGGCCCGGTGCGGCTGCGCACCTTCGGTCCCAAGGGGAAGACCCTCGAGGCCCCAGCCGGAGCCCTCCTCCGGGTCCGGCGCCTCCGCGCCTACGAGGCCGTGCTGCGCTACTCCCTGCAGCTGGGGGAATTCAGCTTCGAGGACAAGGCGTCCCTGGTGCGCGAGCAAGCGGACTGGGAGCGGAAGGGGCTCGCGGTCCGGGTACACGTCGTCGGCTCGGTCTACGCCATCGGCGGGAAGGTGATCGACAATCGCCGTGCGCTGCTGCTGCTCGAGGGCAACTATGACGCCGCGGAGCCCGCGCTGGCTCGGCGGGATGAGCTCCTCCGCGCTCACGGTGTGCACACCTCGCTCTTCGAGGAGCCGCGCCAGCGCGCATCCGGCGTCCTCGAGTTGCTGGACGACACCGGCGCGCCCTTGACCCTGGCAGAGGGCCGGATCGAAGCGGAGACACTCGATGGCGCCGGGTTCGACGTGCGCAACGTGGAGTTCGACGTCGGCTACGTCTCCCACGGATTCGAGGACCGGAGCTACCGCGGCGCGCTCCAGCTCACGTTCGATCGTCAGGGAAAAATCGCGGTCGTCAACCTCGTCTTCCTCGAGCAGCTCTTGTACGGCCTGGTCCCGGCGGAGATCTTCCCCCAGGCGCACCCGGAGGCGCTCAAGGCGCAGGCGGTGAGCGCCCGAGGCGAGGTGCTGGCGAAGATCGGCGTCACGCACCTGGGCGATCCGTACCAGCTCTGCAGCGAGCAGCACTGCGCCGTCTACAAGGGGTTGAGCAGCGAGAAGACCAGCACCACCGCCGCGGTCGACGCAACGCGGGGAGAGGGGCTCTTCGGCGCCGGGGGACGGCTGGTCGATTCCGTCTACAGCGCCAGCTGCGGCGGCCACAGTGAGAACAACGACGTGGTCTGGGGGGAGGAGGCCAACCCGGACTTGCGCGGTCGGCCCGACCTCATTGGTCCAACCGACGGCGCACCCAGCCCGAACGACCTCCCAAGCTTCCTCGAGGCCTTCCTGCCGGCCGCGTGCCGCCTCGCCACGCTGGCCAATCCCGCCAAGTACCGCTGGGAGCGGCGCTTCACCGCGCAAGAGGTGGATGCGTTCGCCGAGCCACTCCAGATCGGCCGCGTGCATGCCATCACCGTCGACGAACGAGGCGTCTCAGGGCGCGCGCGACTGCTCACCCTCGCCGGTGAGTCCGGCACGACGCAGCTGCACGGAGAGCTCAACATCCGCCGCTTCTTCGGGATGCTCAACAGCGCGCTCTTTCTGGTCAGCGCCGAGCGGGATGACCGCGGCGAGTTCACGGGCTGGGTGTTCCGCGGCGGCGGCTGGGGCCATGGCGTCGGAATGTGTCAAACCGGGGCGATCGGCCGCGCCGAGGCGGGACAGAGCTATCGCGCGATCCTAGAGCACTACTTCAGCGGAGCGCAGGTCTCGCGGCTTTACTGATCTTCGCCAACGACCGCACGACGCCGCGGGCGCTTGGCGTCATCTATTTGCCTCTCGTTTCGTATTTCCCGTCACGCCGCCAGTGTCAGGTTCTCTCTCAGCAGCCTCGGGTGTCGGGCGGTGATCAATCCATCGGCTTGCCCGTCGCACAGCCGAGAGAAAGCGGCATTGGTCGAGGGGTAACCACCGCTCGACTTAAGGAGTAGGAGCGGGCTTCTGCGCCTCCAACCTCTCTCGCAGCGCCATCGCGTTCGCTGTCCCACGCTGCTCGACCAGCGACTGGACGTAATAGACGAGCGCCCACAGGTTCCGCTCCGACTCTTCCAGCCGCTCCTTCTCGACCTCCTTCGACGAGAGCGCGCCCTTCCACATCGGCATCGCGGCCCCACCAACACCGGCGCCGATCGCCCGGTAGAGATCCTCACGCTGGGCCTCTTCCGTGTACGCCTTCTGGTCGACGATCGTCCCCACTGGGTACGCCGTCTTCACCTTGTGGAAGAGGAAGTCCGGAGGCAGCTGCTTGTAGACCGCGGCCTCACCGTCCACTTCGAGCGGCTCGCCCTTCGCGTTCACGTCGCGCGCGAACTCCGTGGCTTTGATCGTCGTCCGGTACATCTCCGGGTTGAAGTCCGTGATCGCATTCCCATTCGCCTTCACCGAGAGCGCAGAGATGGTCTCGCGCGTCTCGTACGACGCATGGCACCCGTTGCAACCCGCGCCGCCCACTTGCACGTGGTAGACGAGCTTTCCCTGCTCCACAGCCTCCGCCTTCTTCCCCGTCCAGGGATCCGGCGAGATCGCAATCTGCGCGGTGGGTTCCTCTTCCTGCCAACGGCTCTTCGCGGCTTCGGGGTACTTGAACGTCTTCACATACTGAATGATCGCGTGACGCTCGCGCTCCGGCACATCCCACGCCAGCATCGGCGTGCCGTGAAGACCGCGCCGAATCGTCCGGTCCAGCACCGCGTCCTCGGGCAGCGTTCCTGCGGGCCCCCCGGAGAACTTGAACAGCCCTTGGCGGAAGTCGCGCGGAGGCGGACGCATGGCGAAGCTGGAAGGACCGTGGCCATCACCGTCTTTGCCGTGGCAGCCGTAGCAATAGAGCATGAACGCCTCATGCCCATCGTTCAGCGTCTGCGCGTCCACCTTCTTGCCACCGGCGAGCTCGAACGGTTCGGTGAAAGTCTTCTTCTGACACCCAGACGTGAGCGCGAGCACCAGCCCGGCTCCCAGCAATCCCGCAACGCGATGTGACGAGCGCATCGACCTCTCCCCAAGAAACTCAGAGCACGAAGATGGACACGAACATCAGTGCCCAAACGATTCCAACGAAATGCCAGTACAAGGTCCAAAGCTTCAGCGGCAGGTGGTGCGTCGCGTTCAGCTCCCCGCGCCGCGCCTTCGGCACCAAGCGCCCCAAGCCCACCAGTCCCACCAACACATGGGCGGCATGAAGCAGACAGAGCCCGAACACGACGGAGCTGTACGCGCCTCCCTCGCCCGGGGTCAGATCCAGCTGCACCCAGATGGCACCTTGAGCCGCGAGGAAGAGCGCGCCTAGAAAACACGTCGACAACACCGCCACCGACAACCACTTCAGCCGCGCGCGGCGAACATCGTTGAGCGCGCGTTGCAACACCGCGCTGGAGAGCGCAATCACCGCGCTGTTCACCGCGGGCAGCAACGGATCCACCGGGTTCACCCCCGGCGGCGGCCAGGTCCCGGCGCGGGCTCGCACGAACGCGTAACCGAAGAAGAGCGCGCCGAACATCATCGCCCACGACGCGAGCGCGACCACCATCCCCAAATAGGCGGTGGTCTCCTCTTTCGCTCGCGGCGGACGGTATGGAAGGACGCTTCCCAAGGGCGCGCTCGGCGACATGATTTAGGCAGTCTTCGCGGGAACAGCCGGCGTGCCCGCTGAGTCCGGAAGGGTCTCCGCCTGACCTGCCCAGTCGCGACCCGTCGCCTTCTTCACTTCCGGATTGGCGAACTCGTGCGGACCGCGGAACACCGGCGGCGCTTCGGCGAAGTTGTACCAGATGGGCGGCGAGTCACAGTGCGTCCACTCCAGCGTCCCCACTTCCCACGGGTTCTTCTCCGCCTTCTTCCCAGCGAACACGCTCTTGAAGAAGTTGTAGACGAAGAAGAACTGCGAGAGCCCCAGACAGAACGCGAAGTAGCTGGTGTACCGGTTGAGGTTCGCCAGGTGCCGCAGGTACGTGTACTGGAACGGGTCGTAGAGCCGGCGCTGCTGACCGGAGTAGCCCGCGACGAGCTGTCCACAGAAGGTCAGGACGATGAAGATGATGGAACCCCAGAAGTGCGCCTTGGCGAGGGTCTCATCCATCTGCCGGCCGAACATCTTCGGGAACCAGAAGTAGAGCGCCGCGAAGCTGCCCAAGAACGCCGCAGCCGCCATGGTCAGGTGGAAGTGGCCCACGACGAACATGGTGTCGTGCAGGTAGATGTCGATCATCATCGTGCCCAGATACAGGCCGGTGAGACCGCCCAGGCCGAACACGAACACCGTGCCCAACGAGAAGAGCATGGGGCTGTGCAGCCGGATGCTTCCCTTCCACAGCGTGTGCAACCAATTCAAGAACAGGATGATCGCGGGGACCGAGATGAACAGCGTGAACAGCATGAACCCCTTGCCGAGCAGCGGGTTCAAGCCAGTCATGTACATGTGGTGTGCGTAGACGACCGCGGAGAGCA
The DNA here is from genome assembly GCA_052386435.1 of Myxococcaceae bacterium. Taxonomy (GTDB): domain Bacteria; phylum Myxococcota; class Myxococcia; order Myxococcales; family Myxococcaceae; genus JBQTKE01. Next base: position 1,542 of record JBQTKE010000234.1, on the reverse strand, counting down.
CGGTCACGGCGATCATCGCGTACACAGAGCCGCGGTACCAATACGCCGGCTTGCGCGCGAAGAAGGAGATGATGTCCCCAATGAAGCCCCAGATGGGGAGGATGAGGATGTAGACCTCTGGGTGACCGAAGATCCAGAACAGGTGCTGGAAGAGAATCGGGTCTCCGCCGCCGTTCACGCCAGACGCGCCCGCGATGAAGAACTGGGTGCCGAAGGTGCGGTCGAGCAACAACAACAGACCGGCCGAGCCGAGCACCGGCACGAACAGCACGTTCAAGATGGCCGTCAGCCACAGGGCCCAGACGGTCAAAGGCATGCGGAACCAGGTCATCCCCGGCGCGCGCAGACGAATCACCGTGGTGATGTAGTTCACGCCGCCCATGATGGTGGAGACGCCCGTCACGAAGAGCGCCGCGACGACGAGAGACTGACCCGCGCCCGGCGTACCGATGTTCGTCGAGAGCGGCGGGTACGTCGTCCAGCCCGCGCCCGCGGTGCCCATCTCCACGCCGAACGACGCGACGATGAGGACCAGCGAGAGAAAGAAGGTCCAATACGAGTACATGTTCAGGCGCGGGAAGGCCATGTCCTGCGCGCCGATCTGCAGCGGGATGAGGAAATTGCCGAACGCGCCAATCATGATCGGCGTGATGGCGAAGAAGATCATGATCAGCCCGTGCATCGTGAAGATGCTTTGGTAGCTGGACGGGGTGACGATGCCGCCGGAGCGCGAGAGGAACATGCCCAGCACCGGCACGCGCTCGCCGGGAAACGCCCACTGCCAACGGATCATCATCGCCAGCAGACCGCCGAAGGCGAGGAAGAGCAGGCCAGACCAGAGGAACTGCTTGGCGATGACCTTGTGGTCAATGGTGAAGATGTACTTCGCGATGAAGCTGGTCGGCTCCGGGTGAACGCCGGGGGGCAAGTCGCCGTGATGGGTCGCTGCGTGTGACATGGCTGTCTCCGAAAACTAGCTCTTCCAATCCCAGCCCCAATGGGCCTTCGCATCCGCCGAATCAAACGCGCGCTGGCCGTTGATCGACGCCTCGCGCAGCCACTTCTTGTAGTCGTCCGGCTCTAGCACCGTGATGGTGGCCTTCATCTTGTAGTGGTGCGTGCCGCAGTGCTGAGCGCAGCCGATCTCATACTGACCCGCGATCTTCGGACGGAAGGTGAGGCGGTTCACAGTGCCGGGCACCGCGTCGATCTTCACTCGGAAGTTGGGCAGGTAGAACGCATGCAGCACGTCCGTGGACGTGAGCTGAATGACGACCGGCGCGTCCTTCGCGACCTTGAAGTCGTTCCAGGTCACCACATCGTCTTCCGTCTTGAACTTGCCGTCCTCGCCCGCGTAGCGGCCGTCCCACGCCCCGTGTTGCGCGTTGAGTTCAATGCGCACCACGTTCGGGTCCTGCTCCGGCTTGCTGAAGTTCCAAAAGATGTTGTCCAGCCCTTCGACCGTGGCGACGAAGAGGTGGCCGTCGATTCCGAAGAGAATCAGCGACGCAATGCCCAACGTGATGATGACGGAGCGTTTGG
>JBQTKE010000233.1:0-4139 GCA_052386435.1 Myxococcaceae bacterium | reverse complement strand
GGGCCGCCTTGCCCAGCCCCACTTTGAGTCGAGCCGTCCCCGCCTCACCTCGATCGGTCCGAGCCGTGACTTCATCGAGCAACACGACGTCGCCCGCGTGAAGCCCGCCCAGATCGCGTCCCGTGATCTCCGCCCGCCCAATCTCCGCGCGCAGCCACGTCGAGAGCCCGGCCAGCCGTCCAATGTTCGCCGCGGTCTCCACCGCGCGCCGCGCCTTCCGCGCCGGCCCATCGCGTGGAGGAGAAGTCATCCCCAGCAGACTCTCCGGGAGAAAGATCCGCACAAAGCCCGCGTGAGACCCGAGCACGCTCTTGAGCTGCACCACCACCACGTGCTGCTCTTCGCTCAGGGCCCCGGCCGCCTCCTCCACCGTCTTGGCGATCCCTTCCACGCGGATGCGAGGAAGTCCCGGCTCAATGTTGGGGGCCAGCGCCTTGAGCGTCTCGAGCAGCACAAAGCTCATTACCCCTTCTTCAATGTCGGTGAGCGGGCGAAGCGCGACCGTCTCTCCGCCACCGCCCAGCAGCTCGTCGATCATCGCGTGGGCGAGCGACAGCTCAATCTCCAGAAAACCGCGCGTCTTGTGCGGAGCCGGCGCCAAGACAGCCAGGAACGTGGGGTCCGCGACGATCTTGCGCAGCTGGTTAGGCTTGAGCACGTGAACGTAGTCCACCACCATCCGCACGTCCGTCTCGAACAGCTCACGCAGCCGCTTCTGAACCTGCTCGCTCACCCGCGCCGTGGACGCCGCGGACGGCAACAGCCACTCCAGCCGCGTGAGCAGCAGCATCTGGGCGCGGGAGATCTTCTCTAGGTTCGAAAAGCGATAGGGGCGCCAATTGGGAGCGCGCGCGGCGCCGCCGACCACCCGTGGAACCGCCCCTGCATCAAGCACGGTACGGCTCTCATTGTTGCTCAAGCCTTCTCCTCAATCTTGAGCTCTTCCAGGGTCAGCCCACGACCCGCGAGCGCGGACTTCAGCCCGTCCGACTGATCGCGCAGCATCTTCAAAACCTTGCGGTCAGAGCCGGAGAACGTCGCGCGGATCTTTCCGTTGGACCCGCTGATGTTGATCGACAGACCCGAGAGCACATTGCTGCGCAGATCGATCTGAAACTCCGCGTGGCCCGCGGCGTTGGTGCCCACTCGCACCCGCTCGACGATCTTCTGCGCGATCTCATTGGCCAGCGCCCGAAACCGAGCCGAAGCGCCCGCGTCCTTCGGCTGCGCCAGCGGCGCAGGGGCCATCAACGCGGGGTTGAGCCGGAAGCCCATCTGCGCGTCCGCGTCCTTGTTTCCTCCCTGCTCGCCGCCCTGCCCTTTCCCCTGTCCCTGCTGCCCAACCCGCAGATCCCCTGTGTCGCCGCGGCCCGAAGACTGCTGTCCCTGAGCGCTCGACGAGGCCAACCCTTCTTCACGCCGCTCGACGAGGCGCTCCCGCGACTGCGCACCGTCCGACTGACGAGAGCTCGCAGCGCCTTCGCCCGCGCGTGCGTCTGAGGTCCGTCCCTGCGCCGCGGAGGATTGCGCGGACTGAGCCGCCTGACGCCCCTGCAACGCCGACCGCTCCAGCTGCCCGCGCTCCTGTGACTTGTGGGTGGTCGCGCTCTGCTGCGTTTTGCGCGCGTCCTCCATCGCCTTGCCGACAACGGAGCCGTACCCTTCCTTGAAGACCTGTTGATACGTCTCTTGGGCCTTGTTCAGGGCCTGCTGAGACTGGCCCTTCTCCGCCTTCTGCTGTCCCACCAGCTGTTGGAAGGCGACCGACCTCGCCTGACCCTCCTTCGCGCGCAGCTCGCGGTTGCGCTTGTCGAGGGCCACCCGTTCGGCGGCCCTTTGGGCCTGGTGATCGTCGTCAATGCGGCTCATGGCGGATCCTCGCGGATGAAAGGTCTACTCCTTCTCTTTTCGTGAGCGGGCGAGAAAAAGTGCGCTTCCAATCTCCTCTTGCGCTGACTCTTCGCGTTGATCCCGTTCGTACTTGATCTGTTTCTGCCACTTTTCCTTGTGTTTCTCGATGGCTTTAACCTCGGTCGCGGCCTCCGCCATCTCGCGCCGCCGCTGCTCCACGACTTTCTCGGCCGCCTTCACAGCTTCCTTTTGACGCTCAATGTCGAGCGCGACCTGCGCTTCTTCGTCCTTCAGCCGGTCTTCGTAGCGGTTCATCAGGCTCAGCCCGCCCGCGCCCGAACCTTTGGCCAGAACCTCTTTAATGTGCGCGGCGACCTTGGCCTTCCGCTCCTGCTTGCGCCGTTCCAGGTCATCCTCAAGACGCTTGAGCTCCTGCTGTTCCTTGGCGAGCGCCTGCACCGCCTCCGAAAAGGCCTGCTTGGCGGCTTCTTCGGCGCGCTCGCGAATCTCGAGCACGGTCTGGAGACGGTAAGCGGGCATAGGTCTCTTTAATCTGCGAACAAGCCAATCAGCTGCTGCACGGTGTCGTCAAAGGACACGTTCTCGTGGGTGTCCTGCTTGAGGAACTCAATGATCGCCTCGTACTTGTCGATGGCGTAGTCGGTCTTGGGATCCGTGCCGTACTGGTACGCGCCCAGCAAGATCAGATCGCGCTGCTTCTCATAGGTGGCCAGCGTCTCGCGCAGCTTGCGCGCCGCCTGGTTGTGCCCCTTCTCGACAATCCCGCTCATCACACGGGAGAGGGACGCCAACACGTCCATCGCGGGCCACTGGTTCCGTTCGCCGAGCGCACGGTTGAGGATGAAGTGACCGTCGAGAATACCGCGCACTTCGTCGGCGATGGGCTCTTCCATGTCACCGCCGGCGACGAGCACGGTATAGAGCGCGGTGCAGCCACCTTTGTCCGAGTTACCGGTGCGCTCCAGGATGCGCGGCAGCATCGAAAACACGGACGGCGGATAACCTTGACGGGCCGGGGGCTCACCGACGGCCAGACCGATCTCACGTTGAGCGCGTGCGAGACGAGTCACCGTGTCCAACATGAACATCACGTTTCCGCCGCGGTCGCGGAAGTACTCGGCGATGGACGTAGCGACGTAGGCCGCGCGCAGACGCACCAGTGAAGGCTGGTCAGAGGTCGCGCAGACCACCACGGATCGGGCCAGGCCTTCTTCGCCCAACGCGTCCTCGATGAACTCACGCACTTCACGGCCACGCTCGCCGATCAGCGCGATGACGTTCAGCTCGGCTTTCGTGTTTCGAGCGATCTGTCCCATGAGCGTGGACTTACCGACGCCGGAACCTGCGAACAGACCAATGCGCTGTCCCTCGCCCACGGTGAGGAGACCGTCGATCGCGCGCACGCCCAATGGCAACGGGTGCTCAATGCGGCGGCGCGTGAACGGATCGGGGCAGTCGCGATCCACCGACCACTCCATCAACCCTTCCGGCAGCGGCTTGCCGTCAATCGGCTGACCCAGGCCCCCCAACACGCGCCCCAACAGTCCGTCGCCGACCCTGATCGTCAGCGGACGCCCGCTGGGAATGACCTCGCTGTCCGGACCAATGCCGACCAGCTCGCCCAAGGGCATCAACATCACTTCCTCGCCCTGGAAACCCACCACCTCGGCTTTGACCGACGCGCCCTTCTTCCGGCCGCGGATCTCCACCACCTCGCCCACCCGCACGCCCCGGACAGAGGCTTTGATGATCAGGCCGGTCAGCTCGGTGACGCGGCCGCGGACGCGAACCGTCTGCGCCTCTTTGACCAGCTGGAAGTAGCGGGAGAGATCGATCGCCATGGCTTACGGAGGTCCTTCGGAAGAGGACGGCTCCGCCAACAGCACCCGCTGAATCATCTCCAGCTGGGTGGAGAGCTGCGCGTCGAACGTTCCGGTATCGGTCTCAATCACGCAGCCGGTCTGCGGCACGTCGGGATCTTCCTTGATGGCGATGTCTTTTACTCGGCCCACCAGCTCCATCAGCGACTTCTTCTTCTCGCGCAGAATCGCCGCGTCGCGAGGGTTCACCCTCAACGTCACCGCGGAGACCGCGCGCACGTTCTCCAGAGCCGTGGCCGCGATGTCGACCAGCAAGTCCGGCGTGCGCTCCACGTCGCGGCCGATAATCTTCTCCGCGATCTTACACGCCAGCGCCACCGCCCCGCGCTCGGTGCTCGCCAACATCTCGTCGCGTTGGGCGCGCGCGCGCAGCATCAGCTCGGTGAC
>JBQTKE010000232.1:0-2915 GCA_052386435.1 Myxococcaceae bacterium | reverse complement strand
GCGCTCTCCCACCGAATGCTGTTGACCAGGTTGAGCCGGCCGCGGTGGGCCATGGCGAAGACGACTTCGGTCAGCACCAGATCGGCACCCACCGTGAGCATGGTGTCGATCATGGGGATGAGGCTTTCGCCGCCGTCCAAGGCGAAGCGCTTGATGCCGCGGTACTTGGTGTGGAGGAAGTTTTCGAACGCCTCCGCCGAGGTGAGCTTGGCGAGCAACCGCTTCCGTTCGTCGACCGTGAAGTCGGTGCGGTTCTCCGAATGCTCCATCCGGTTCCCCAGCCAGCGGCGCCGGTCAGAGTCGAGCACATGCATGTATTCCACGCCGATGCTGCCGCAATAGGTGCGGCGCAAGCGGTCGAGCAGGTCGCGCAGTTTCACGCGGTTTTCCGGGAAGACCAGCGTGGAGTCGACGACCGTCTCCAGCTCTTCGCGGGTGAAGTGCTGCGCGTTCACCATGCCCGTGTCCGCCACATGGTCCAGCGACGGGCGAGGACGGCCCAGCGGATCCAGCTGCGCGACCAGGTGGCCACGGATTCGGAACGCGTAGATCGTCTGGTCGACCTTCGCCTGCAGCTCCATGTTCCGCTCGGAGGCGGTGGTTGGAATGGGAGGCCTGACCACCGCGCCTGCGGGAGGCTCGCGGCGTTCGCCGGGCGCGAAGATGGGCCTGCCGTGATCGTTGCGCGCGAAGACCTCGCGCCAGCTGGGGTCAACCGAGTTGGGATCTTCGAGGTAGCGCGCGTACAGGCCCTCGATGAATTCGATGTTGGCGCCCGACAGATACGAATCTTGGAAGTTCGACATGGCGTCCTTTTACCTGCACCGCGGAGGGTGAGGCAGAGGCGTTTTTCTTATGGGATAACGCACCGCGACTCCGCCGGCAAAATCGCGAAAGGCAGCCGGTTTCCCGCTGTAAGTGGTAGACCGCCACCCTTTTAGGGTTCCGGCTTCGATTCGGGAGAAGCGCATGTTGCTGAAGGGCAAGAAGTTGCTGATTACCGGGGTTCTGACCCCCCAATCCATCGCCTACGGCATCGCCGAGCTGGCTCTGAAAGAGGGGGCGGAAGTGGCCCTCACGGGGTTCGGAAGGGCCATGTCTCTGACCGAGCGTTCAGCGAAACGCCTTGAGCCCTCCCCAGATATCTTTGAGCTGGACGTCGCCAACCCCGCCCACTTTCCCGCGCTGACCGAGTCGCTGCGGAAGAAATGGGGCAAGGTGGATGGCGTTCTCCACGGCATCGCGTTCGCGCCGGAAGACGCACTTGGCGGCAATTTCTTGAAGACCCCGTGGGAGAGCGTGGCCACCGCATTCCGAGTCTCCACTTTCAGCCTCAAAGAGCTGGCAGTGGCGTGCATTCCGTTGATGACCGAGGGCGGCTCCATCGTCACCCTGGACTTCGACAACTCCAACGTCGCCTGGCCCATCTACGACTGGATGGGCGTGTGTAAGGCGGGACTCGAGGCGACGGTTCGCTACCTCGCGCGCGATCTTGGCCCGAAGAACATCCGAGTCAACGCGTTGGCCGCGGGTCCGCTCAGCACCATCGCCGCGAAAGGCATCCCCGGCTTCAAGTCGCTGGACCAGACCTGGGCCGAAGTCGCGCCGCTGGGCTGGTCGTCGAAGAACAACCACGTCTTCGTCGCCCGCACCGCCTGCGCGTTGCTCTCAGATTGGTTCCCTTCGACCACCGGTGAAATGGTCCACGTCGACGGCGGCTACCACTGCATGGGCGCGCCACCGGTGCCGCCCGAAGCACCAGAAGCCGCGAAGAGCTGAATCCCCGCCGGCGTGGGGGGATTCTCAAATCGGAGCGCTATGAATCGCAAGACTCTCGTGTTCGTGCTGTTGAAAAGACGCGTTTTGAGGGGCTGGCTCGGAAGCGAGCGGCGTTCGAGCTTGGCTGCCAGGAGCTACGAATCGTAGAGCTCGACAGTGGCTATGCGTTCTGGGAGACCGTGACGCAGCGGTTTGGAGTAGAGGGAGCGTGTGGTCGTCGCGTGAGCTATGTCGCGCAGGGCATCGGAAGCGGCGACGAGAGCTGCACGGTTGAACAGAAGAGCCAGGTCGTCCCGGTAGCGGCGAGTGACGGTGGCATCTGAGATGTTGTTGACCGTCGCTAGTGTTACCGATCAGGGTGGTTGATGGATCTGGGGCCTGATCGGATCCGGCTCGTTGCCGGGTAGGGGCCTTGCAGGTTCGGTGCATGACATCATCCAGCCGGCTCCTGGCGCTCCAGGCCCACCGAGGTAGTTGCTCTCGCAGGCCGGAGCTTCGGCGACATCCGCCGCCATACCCTGAGGGAGAAGGTGACCCGGAGCGTGAGGACACACGCTCCAGGTCGGCTCCGCGTTGACCACTGACGAAAACACGGAGCACCCGAGGAAATGTACGAAGCGAGCTCGACGTCAAGCGCTGGATGGAGAAGGACCCGACGACGGACGAGGTGAGGCCAGCGCGATGTCCCTGCTGCGGCGTCGCCAGCCGCCCAACGGGAGGAAGGATTGCGCTGCATGGACACGGCCGGCGAGGGCGGCAGCTTCGAGGTCCTTCGGGCTCAGGCGAGAAGCCCGAGACGATAGAATTTCGCTCGCGCAGATTTCGCTGCACGCACTGCCGGACGCTCATCAACGTCGTCCCCCGCGAGACCGTGACCAGGCGCCTCTACAGCGGCCCGGCGATGGCCCTGGCCCTCGCTCTGTTCGGACTACTGCTCCTGCCGCCGAAGGACATCCGCGCGCAGCTGAGCCCCTGGGCCGCAGTCGGCCCGACGGCGGCGGCGAGTTGGTGCACCATCGGCCGGTGGGTGGGCGCGGTGCGCGCAGGAACGCTTTTCTCCTGCGCGCGCCGCACCCCCTCCGAATGGACGGACCGCCAAGTGGCCGAGCGGGTGGCGACCTCGCTGGCGACTTACC
>JBQTKE010000231.1:0-2247 GCA_052386435.1 Myxococcaceae bacterium | reverse complement strand
ATGCTCCGCTCAGGTCGCGGCGCGCTGCACCAGCCTGGCCCCGTCGAGGAGTTTCCCGTCTCGCTGCTGCTGAACGAAGTGGATGCTCAGCTCTATGGGCGAGTCTCTGAGCAGCTTGTCTTGGCCGAGACGAACATTGGGCAGCACCGCGTGGAGCTTTTGCTCTGGGCATTTGGTCCGGACTCGGTGGGTCTTGGCTTGCGTATTCCCACCGCGGCGAACCAGTACAAGGAGCCGTATCTGCTTCTCGAAGCGGAGGCGGGGAACAGTGCCGCGGACGCGGTGCGGGAGATCAATTTTCATCTCGTCGGTCGCGTGGATGAGGAGCAGATCCAGCGCGTGAATTGGCGAGCGTTTTTTCGGGACGCCGCCTTGAAGCTGGACGCCCTGCGGTAAGCCTGGCTAAGCCAGGGTAATCCCCAGCGCGGTTTCGATCGCACTGACGCCCACGGAGAGCGCTGCGTTCACCGCGCTCTCCGCGGCGACGATCCCCATGCCCTCGACGGTAGCGAGTACCGATTGGGTGGCGTTGCGCTGCATCTCCAGCAGCGCGCTGGCCTGTTCCGGCGTGATGCTCCCCAGCGCGAGCGACAGCTCAATGCCCGCGACCGTCTCCGCCAACTTGGCGAGCTCCGCCTTTCCATACGCGTGAATCTTCTTTCCTGCAGGCAGCACCGCCGTCACCGCGGCCTGCAACATGTCCGTGCCCAGCTTTCCGATGTCCACGCTCATCCCCCTCAATCAAGATCGTCGCAATGCGGTGTGGAGCTGGGTGAGGGCGCGGAACTGAGTCCGCAGCGCTTCACGCGCGGGGCCGATCACCGCGGGCGTCAGGCCTTTCTCTCCACCTTGTTGGTGTAGCTTCGCCAGCAGCTCCAAGTTGTCCGAGAGCAAGGTGTAGTGCTTCCCCAAGAACTCCGACTGCGGCGTCGACTCCGCTCGCAGACGCGCGGTCCATAACTCTGCCCGCGCATTGTCGTAGAAGTCTTGGTTCGCCGCAAAGCCGCTGGGACGTGTCTCCATCTTGTAGAGGAACGCTTCGAAGCGCGTGCACAGCTCCGTGGTCTGCGCGTCGAGCACGGGATCATGCGCGGAGATAAAGCGCACCGTGCAGGCTTGCAGGGTGAGCAGCAGGGGCAGCAGAAGCCATCCAGCGCCGCGCGGAACGCCGCCGCTTTCTTGAACATCACGTTCGCGGCCGTTGCTCAGGGAGTGCCCCATGGCTGCGCTCCCTTGTTTTGCGGGACGTGAGCCCATGTCCATCGCGCTCATCGGTCCTCACCTTCCACTTGCACGGTTGCCTCAGGCACCGCGGCTCCTGTCGACGCAGCGGACGGCGGAGAGGGCGGGTTGGCGAAGTAGATGACGACGAACACCGCCAGTGCTCCGCCCGCGCGAATGCCACGCGAGAGCTCTACACGGAGCAGTCCGGGAATGACCGCCGCCGCGCCTGCCGCGCCCAACGCGAGCACCACCCGCATCACGAAGTACTGAATGTCCGACGGGCGCTGCACCAAGAGCGAGAGACCGACGGTGAGGAGCACGCCCAGAATCGCGAGCGCGTAAGGAATGGCCCGCCAAGTCAGCGGATCTTTCTGCGTCTGTTTCATGTGCTTTCTTTCCTGTGCGTAGAGCGCGCGGACAAGTTCCAAACCGAAGCCTCGGAGGTGGGCTTCGACGTCATGTTCAGGCGGCGTTAGCGGGCGCGGATCTTTTTTTTTGACCGAGCTGCGCCATCCACGCCGGGGAGATTTGGTAGCGGAGCACCACGTACGGTTGAAAGTCTTCGTCCTGCTGCTCCTCTTCCTGAATGGATTGCGACGGGCAGCTGGGCACCGAGCAGCGCATCGTCGCCGCGTACGCGGGAATCTCATCCGGGCGGCCGCCCCAGAGCTCGTGGTTGTAGGCACAGCGAAGATTCGCGCGCGCTCGCAGGTAGCCGTCGTCTTCCAGACCTCGAAGAGCGGTGAGCACCTCGGTGGTGGAACCCAGTCCCTCGTCGATGAATTGCTCCGGGACGAAGAGGGCGGCGCCGGTCTCTTGGAGCCGGCGCTGAATTGAAGTCTCAATCTGCATTCGTGTTTCCTGGTTGCGGTGACGCGGTTCCATGGCTGGCCAAACTAGTACCGCAGATCTTAAGTTCGTGCCCGGGAATGCGGGAGCCGGCCAGGCGTTCGTTCGGTCGTGGTCTCCCGCATACCCATAACGCGGCCGGAACGACTGCGGCTTCGCCGGCTCGCACGCAGC
>JBQTKE010000230.1:0-3652 GCA_052386435.1 Myxococcaceae bacterium | reverse complement strand
CTGAGACGGACCGAAAGTAGAGGAAGAAGGAGAAGCAAGTCATGGCTGCCGACGAACCCGCGGTCCTCTACGTCGACGACGAGAAGATCAACCTTCGCGTCTTCGAGGCGAACTTCCGGTCTCGCTTCTGGGTGATTACCTGCTCTACCGGAGAAGAGGCGGTGCAGCTGCTGACGACCCGTGGCCATGAGATCGGCGTACTCATCTCCGACCAGCGGATGCCGGGGATGACGGGTGTCGAGTTGCTGAGTCAAGCGAAGGAGTTATCGCCGGACACACAGCGGATGGTCATCACTGCGTACTCGGACATGCAGGCGGTGATGGAGGCAGTAAACCTGGGGCAGGTGTCGCGGTACTTCGTGAAGCCTTGGGTGAAGGAAGATCTCGCGAACGCGCTGGAGGATTCGCTTCGCATCTTCAGGCTGCAGGTTCGGCTCCGCGAGTTCCAGACGCAGCTCCTCCAGTCGGTGCGGTTGGCGACGATTGGGCAGGTGAGCGCGGGCATCGCGCATGAGCTGATGAACCCGGTCAGCTACATGTCCCAGAATGTCGCGTCGCTCCGCGCGGACCTGGAGACGCTGTCGGCCTACGTTCGAAATATGTTGGAGAAAAACCCGGACAAGGAGGTCTCGGACTCGCTGGCGGAGCTGCCGAGCGTGATCGACGACGTGGAGCTGGGGGCGAAGCACATTCGCGAAGTGGCGCTCGGCGTCCGCGCGCACGCGCGTGGTGAGGATCGGGAGACGACAAACGATCTCAAGGAGACGGCGAACTTCGCGGTGAGGCTTGCGCGTGCGGAGGTTCGCGAGCGGGCGCGGCTCGTAGTGGAGGGGCCCAGCGTTCGTGTGCGGGGTGGTCCGGTGAAGATTTGCCAAGTGCTGCTTAACCTGATCGTCAACGCGGCACAGGCAGTGGACGGTCTGGGTCGACAAGGGTTGATCGAGGTTCGCTGGCACCAGGAAGATGGCAACGTGCTGTTGTCGGTGAAGGACAACGGCTGTGGGATTCCGCAAAACCTCCTGGAGAAGGTCTTCCAGCCGCTGTTCACGACGAAGGCGGTGGGAGTGGGCACCGGCCTTGGCTTGGGGATCAGCCGCGACTTCGTGCGCGACGCGGGCGGGGATCTCCGATTGATCTCGGTGCCGCAAGAGGGCACGACGATCGAAATCACGTTGCCGGTGGTGACGACGGGGGTCTGATCCCGAAGGCGTCTCGCAGGATCCGACGCACGGTCTGCGCTGCCTCGTTGTCTGGTTCTGTCGCCTTCGCGAGCAGCAGCGTTCGATTGGACTCGAGCGTCACCTCCAACGTGTTCTTTGGTGTCAGCACGACGTCTTTCACTTCATTGAAGGAGACGACCGTCACCGCTGCGGTGTGACGCAGGGAGGGCTCGGCGTTCACGCGCAAGGTCTCGTCCGCGAAGTTGAGCGCGAAGCGCAGGACGGCGCGCTCCCTTGCCTGGAAACGTGTCGACGCGAAGAGCAGGACGCCGAAGGCCAAGGCAAACGCACCGGCCAGAAAGACGGGGCGACCCAAAATGACGAGCGAAAGCGCGATGAGTCCTGCGCAGACCGCGGCGAGCGAGAGAGCTTCGGAGAGGGGCAGAAGCTTCGCTCGCTCGGACCGGCGTTCTCCCACCAGCAGCGGGCCGTCATAGCGCAAGACGATGTCGCCCACCGCGCGTGGGGAAGCTCGTTCTCTCAGCGCCTGCTGGAAGCTCACGCCAGCCGAGCGATGAGGTCGGCGAGGGCTGGCACGGACGCGGCGCGCGCCTTCGCACCTCTGACGGCTTCGCTCAGTTGCTCGAGCTGGTTCGCGACGGAGGTAGGCCCCGTTCCACCGGGCGCTTCTTTTGCCGCGGCGGCTCGAGCAGGGGAGAGGACGGCGAGATCTTCCGGCGTGACCTTGCTTCCGGCGGCTTGCAGATCGGCCGGGGTCAACGCGTCGAGTCCCTTGTTCGCAGCGCTCGCCACTCGAACCAGCGCGCCCACGGCTTGGTACGCCTCTCGGAACGCCAGGCCGTTGGACACCAGCCGCTCGGCGAGATCTGTCGCGAGCGTCTCTCCTCCCGCGAGCGCGTTCATCAGCGGCTGCTCGCGGAACCGGACGCCGGCGAGTCCTTTGCGAAATGCGGAGAGGCACTTGGGCGTGAGCGTGGCGGCTTCCAGGTACGGACCTTTGTCCTCTTGCAGGTCGCGCATGTAACCGACGGGCAGGCCCTTCACGGTCGCGAAGAGCATGGTGAGCGCGCCGAGCGAGCGCGTGGACTTTCCGCGAATCAGCTCGAAGAGATCCGGGTTCTTCTTCTGCGGCATCATCGACGAGCCGAAGCTGATGCTGTCGTCCAGTTCAAGGAAGCTGTACTCGCGCGACGCGAAGTCGACGAAGTCCTGGCTGATGCGCGACAGGTGCGTGAGGCAGCGTGTGCACGCGTAGATGAAATCGAGCGCGAAGTCGCGATCGCCCACGGTGTCCAGTCCGTTCGCGGTGAGGCGGGAGAAGCCGAGAAGCTCCGCGCTGCGCTCGCGGCGGATGGGCAGCGAGGTTCCACTCACGGCGCCCACGCCCAGCGGCGATTCATCGAGCGCGTTGAGCACCTGAGAGAACTGCGCGGCGTCGCGCGCCAGCATCTGTCCATACGCGCTGAGGAGATACGCGACGGTCACGGGCTGCGCTCGCTGGCGGTGGGTGTACGCGGGCATCAGCCACGCGCCTTCAGTCCCTCGAGCGCGCTCGACGATTGCTTCCAAGGTCAGCGCCAGCTCGCGGAGGATCTTCACCGCGGCTTCGCGCAGGTGAAGCCTCGCATCGGTCGCGATCTGATCGTTCCGCGAGCGACCGGTGTGGAGCCGGCGCGCCGGATCGCCGACTCGCTTGAGGAGCTCGCCCTCTATCGACATGTGGATGTCTTCTTCGTGCGGCCAGGTCAGACGTCCTTCCACAGCGTCCTTGAAGATCGATCCCAGTCCTTGGCGAATATGTTTCGCGTCCGCTTCGGGGATGATTCCGCTTTCACCCAGCATCTGCGCGTGCGCCAAGCTCCCGGCGATGTCCGCGGCGTAGAGCGCCTGATCCACCGGCAGCGAGGTGGTGAAGTCGAGGATCTCCGGATCGAGCTCCTTTTTTCCTGTGGCCTGGGTGCGCGCAACGGTCATGGCGCAGCCGCTTACCATACTCTGGGAGAGCTGCGAGTGACCTGCTGGCTCACGAGTGGGCAACCCGCGTCGTCAGGGCGTCCAGTCCACCACTTCAGGAGCGGCGTCCACGCGTTCGCCCGCTTCCAGCCCCCGCGCGGCGCTGGCGGTATCCGCCGGTGCGTTCACGGTATTGCGACCACCCACTCGAGCACTGACGGCGTTGCGAACGGCGTCAATGCGATCATGCGTTGCGTGGCGGGCAGAGTCGATGCGCTGGTGGGCGGCCTGACGAGCGACATCCACTCGCTCCCGCGCGGCATGACGCAGCAGCAGGCTGCTCATCTGCTTCTCCGTTATGTGGCGCAGCCCCAGCGTCTCCTCTTGCGAATGCAAGCTGTGCAGCATCTTAGCGGTTCCCACGAAGCCGTCAGGGACGTTCACTCCATCCTCGGCGGCAAGGGAAAGGAACGCCAGAAGACGTCGCGCCGGAGTGGTCCGCGTGGACTCTTCCGGAG
>JBQTKE010000229.1:0-1936 GCA_052386435.1 Myxococcaceae bacterium | reverse complement strand
CGGTCCGCCGCTGTCGGAGGGCGGTAGAGCATCCTCCGGTAGACGGTGTCCACGCCCGCGGAGGAAGCGGCGTCGCTGATGGCTGAGGCCGTATCGATGGCCACGAACGGGCCGGTGCGGTTGGTGGCCGCAGGTCCGCACACATCCGGCGCCAGCTTATCCAGGCCCACCAAGAACTCCGCGGTGGGCTGGCGAGCCTCCACGAAGCGGGTCTGGAAGTCCACGCCTCCGAACAGGCCCAAGTTCGCCTGGAACTGATCCACGCCTCCGCGCACCCAGTCGTCTGCGAAGACGGCCTTCACCTTCCCCCGAAGCTGGGCGAGCTTGAGGAAGGTGTTGTCGTAGTATGTGACAGCCGGACCGGAATACGGGGCGAGCAAATTCGGAGGGAACTGCTCGTCGGCAGGGGGCAGTGAGGCTTCGACCACCTTCAGCTTGCAAACGATGTCCGCCTGCCTCTGAATCTCCTCCGGCGTCCACGCGGGCTGGCCCTTGGGCATCATCGCCAGCGCATCCGTGGACGTGAGGCGGTTCAACACGGAGCCGGGCGCATCCTTGAGGAAGCCACCCGCCCGAGCGAGGTGGAACGTCTCCGAAGGATCCACGGTGACCACGAATGGCCGACCGCTGCTCACCGCGTGGCAACCGAGACAGCCGGACAAACCGCGGGCCATCAGCGGGTGAACCTGCGTGGAGAATTCGGCCACGACCATGTCCAGGCTGACGCCTGTGTATGCTGCGGGGTTGCACGGCGAGAGGACCTGCGCTGGGGCCGTCGTGGAGGCCGCGGCGCTCACCGTCGTCTTGGAGTTGTCGTCGATGCCGCGCGCGGACGCGTTGAAGGCAACGCTGCCTGCGCCCGTACCGGACTCGACGTAGGTCCACGTGAAGGTCTGCTGCGCCCCACCCAGCAGCGTCGCGGCGGTGACGCTCGTGCTGGTGGCCACCTGCACGCTGCCGCCAACCACTGCCGTCGGCGGGGACGGCACGGGGAGCACGTTCGTCGCCGTGGCCTGCCCGGTGTTGAGGACGGTCATGCTCACGGCGAAGGTGCTGCCGCGCGAGATGCTCACCGGGTGTGTAAAGGTGGAAATGCGGAGCGCGGCGGCGGTCTCTACGCTGATTGACGACCCGCTGTTCACAGGCGCGGTCAGCGCCGCACCCGTGGTGGCGTTGGTTCCGGTGGCGGAAGCATCCAGACGCACCGAACCGCTTCCTGCGCCGTTCTCGACCACGTCGAACGTGAACGTCGCGCGCGCAGCCCCTGCCAGCGTGACCGCTGTCGGAAGGGTGGCGGTGCTCGCCGCGGCCGAACCGCTGCCAGCGATAACGAGCGTCGGGCGAACGTTGGACGCCTGCGCACCTCCGGCGTTGCGCACCGTCACCGAAGCCTGGAACGCCTGTCCTCGAGAGATCTTCGAGGGCGCGCTCACGGAGTCGATTACCAGCTGAGGCGGCGCTACCACCGTCACCTGGTTGGATTGGGTCGCGTTGGCGCTCACGGCGAGCCCGCTGCCGCTGTCCGTTCCCGTCGCCCCGGTCGTGAATCGCAGGTCGCCCGCTCCACCGCCGCTCTCGCGGAAGCTGTAGGTGAAGGTTCCTGTGGCGCCGGCCGCAATCGTGATCCCCGTGGGGGGCGCCGAGGTCAGGCTCACCGCCACGCCGCCCGTGGTGGTGGCCGACGGCGGTGAGGGAGAAGGAAGGACGTTGTTGGCAGGGGCGCCGCCCGTGTTGCGGACTCCGACGCTCACGGAGAAGGTTTGCCCGCGCTGTAGGGTGGTGGGGGCCGTCAAAGACGTCACCACCAGCGCGCTCGGAGCAAGCACTTGCGCGACGTTGCTCATCACCGCCGGGACGGTGAGCGCGGCGGCGGTCACCGCATCGGTGGCGGCTCCTCCGACACTGACGCTAAGCGCCCCCGTGCCTGAGGCGACCA
>JBQTKE010000228.1:0-1781 GCA_052386435.1 Myxococcaceae bacterium | reverse complement strand
ACCGGCTTCCCACGCGACGTGATTGTGCAGCGAGAAGTGGCGCAGAAGCCCGTCTTCGCGCGCGTCCCCGTCCTCGCTCAGGAGCACCGTGCGGTGCTGCAGAAGATTCAAGAGCTGCGGCCAACGTGGACGGTGGTGAGCACTGGCCAACTCCCCGAGAACACGAATGTGGTGCTGGTGCGAACCGTCGTCGGGATTTCTGACCTCGCGGGTTCAGACCGGACGATGAAGACCTTGTTCACCGCGCTGGGTCTGGGCATTCCCGGGCTGTTCTTGCGCGTGAATGAGGTGCAGCACATTGAAGGCGGCCTCTCCCGCTTTGACGCGCACTCGGAGACGCTGCGTCCCAAGCTGCTCCGCTACCCCACCCAGCCAGACTTCGCCGTGGATACGCGTGGGCTGCCCGTCGTGAACCGCCGCTTCGGGTTGGAGATCGAATACCGCGAAGGCGTGGCGGCCAATGAGCAGAAGCGCGAGAACGTGCTCGTGGAAGACTTCGTCAACCGGCTGGCCGTCGCGATCGTCGCGCTGGTCGAAGGCGTGCAGTGAAGGAGATGCCGTGAGCTTTTGGGATCACATCAAGCCGGCGACCCGCGTTCCTCAGGCGGCGCATGTCGCGCTGGAGAGCGGCGGAGCGGTGGTGCGCGTGGAGTGGGACGACGGTCATAAGACCCAGGTCTCCGCGCGCAAGTTGCGCCAGAGCTGCCCCTGCGCTGAATGTGTGGAGGAGTGGAGCGGCCGCCGCACCTTCGAGGTGGAGACCATCCCTGAAGGCATGAAGATCCTCGAGGCGTCGCCCGTGGGGAACTACGCCCTCCAGTTCACGTTCTCGGACGCGCACCGGACCGGTATCTACAACTGGGGCCATCTGCGGGAGCTGTCGGCCGCCTAAGATGGCGGCATGAGCGACCGCTACCGGCTGAAGCACCTCTTCGCGCAGGGAGGGATGGCGGAGGTTTATCTCGGCGTCGCCGTGGGCGAGGCGGGCTTCGAGAAGCCGGTCGCGATCAAACGCGTGCTGCCGCAGCTGGCACAGGATCCCCGCGTCTCCGACATGTTCATGTCCGAGGCGAAGCTGGCCAAGTTCCTCTCGCACCAGAACGTGGTTCAGGTGCTGGACGTCGGCCGCAGCGACGACGGCGTGTACATGGTGATGGAGCTGGTGAACGGCTGGGATCTCGAGACGCTCCTTGAGCTCGCGCAGAAACGCGGCGTTCGATTTCCTCCCGCGCTGGCGGCGTTCATCGCGTCGCAAACCCTGGCCGGACTCTCGCACGCGTACCGGCGCACCCATGAAGGCAAGCCGGTGCTGAGCGCGCACCGCGACGTCTCTGGCTCCAATATCCTCATCTCCACCGAAGGCGAGGTGAAGGTCACCGACTTCGGCATCGCGCGTGTCGAGGGCTTGGGGAACAAGAAGACCGAGCCAGGGACGTTCAAGGGGAAGATCGCCTACGCCGCGCCGGAGATCCTTCGGACCGAGCCGGCGAATCACCTGAGCGATCAGTTCGCGCTGGGCGTGGTCCTCTTCAAGCTGCTCTGCGGACGTTCGCCTTTTACCGGTGAAGATCAATGGGCGACCTACTACGCCGCGCTGCAGGACCAGACGCCGCAAGTCGATGCGACCGTGCCTCGACCGCTCGCGCAGATTGTGCTGCGCATGCTGGAGAAGGCAGCCGCGAAGCGCTTCTAATCACCCGAGGCGCTGTCCCGCGCCCTGGCGTCCTACCTGGCGTCGTCAGGACAGGCCGCGTCGTCCGAGGAGCTCGCCACCTTCGTGA
>JBQTKE010000227.1:0-8917 GCA_052386435.1 Myxococcaceae bacterium | reverse complement strand
GGAGAGCGCGGCGTGAGCGCGAAGATCGAAGCAGGAAAGCCGGCCGTTCACGAGCGACTGCGACGCCTGCTGTTCCTGGTCCCGTACGTCTCCTCGCGCCCCGGCATCGCGGTGGACGAGCTGGCGCGCGCTCTCAACATTCGAAAGGAAGATCTGATCGAAGACCTGGAGCTGTTGGCCATGGTCGGCAGACCGCCGTTTCAGCCGGACGATTACATCGACATCTACGTCGACAACGACCGCGTCTTCGTCGACCTGGACCAACGCCTCTCCGCGCCGCCGCGCCTGACCGCCGCCGAGGCCGCCGCGCTCACCGCCGCCGCCGAGCTGCTCCGTCCTGCCTCGGGCGACACCCTCTCCACCGCGCTGGCCAAGTTGGAGAAAGTGCTCCCCGCTGGCGCGCGCGAACGTTTCCGCGAGATGGAGCGAAAGATCGACGCCGCGGGTCCCGCGCCCACGGAGCTCGCACCGCTCAGCCGCGCGATCGTGGACCACCTGGAAGTCGAGTTCGATTACTTCGGCCAAGGACGCGGCGCGATGGAGCGGCGAACCGTCTGTCCGCGTGAGCTCTTCAGCCACCACGGTCAGTGGTACCTGTCCGCCTTCTGCCTCTCCCGCAACGACGATCGCCTCTTCCGTCTGGACCGAATCCAAGCGCTGACCGTGAGCGATCGCCGCTTCACCGCGAGCGCCGGCACCAAGAGCCAGCTCCCCAACCCCGCGCGTGGAGAAGTCCGCGTCCGCTTCGCGCCGTCCGCGGGGCGCTATGTGCAGGAACGTTTTGGAGACGACGCCAAGCCGCTGCCCGGTGGTGAAGTGGAGGTGCTGGTCGCTGGGGACTCCGAGCGCTGGCTTACCCGCTGGGTCCTTTCGTTCGGGGGCGAAGCCCGAGTGGTTTCACCTGACTGGGCCAAGGAAGCCGTCGCCCGCGCCGCACGCGCTGCGTTGGAAGCCCAGGCCTAACGTTCGCCAGCCGACGTCGCTGTTGCGCAATTGGCAGAGCGTCCCAAACCTTGCCGCGTGAGGGAGGCTCGAGAGGTCGAAACCGCAGAGGTTCCGAGCGTCGCTCGTTACCGATCCGTTTGGGCGGACGACGACGCAGCAGCCCTCGCGCGTCACTACCTCGGCGATTCTCACGTCAGCGTGGCCGGCAACCGTTGTGAGCTGCTGCGCGACGGTGTCGAAGCGTTCCCAGAGATGTTGGACGCCATCCGCTCAGCGAAGCGCTTCGTCCGGCTCGAAACATACATGTTCATCGACGACGCGGTGGGCCAGCTCTTCGGCCGCGTGTTGGCGGAAGCGAGCGCGCGCGGTGTGAAGGTGACCGTCCTTTTTGACGCGCTGGGAAGCTGGAAGACGCACAGAGCCTTCGTGAAACAGCTGCGCGCGCAAGGCGTGAACATCCGCGCCTTTAAACCTTTCTCATTGGCCCGTGGTTTCGCGCGGCTCTTCTACCGAGACCACCGCAAGCTGCTCATCGTTGACGCAGAGATCGCCTTCGTGGGGGGCGTGAACATCGCCGCGCAATGGGCACCGCGAGGACACCTGGCCGGAGAAGGATGGCGCGATGACGTCGTGCGCATCGAAGGACCGGTGGTGCAGCAACTCGAGCGTCGCTTCTGCGCGACCTGGCGCATGCAGGTGAAGGAGCGGCTGCGCCGGCGTCGAGCCCCATTGAGCGCCGCGTCGCTGCTGCCCAAGGGCGAGGTGACGTTGAGCGTGCTCTCGTCGCGCCGAAGCATCCACCGCGCCTACGTCCGAGCCATCGAACGAGCCAGTGCCCGGGTGATGATCGCCGCCGCGTACTTCGTGCCGGATCGAAAGATGCTCTCCGCGATTCGCCGCGCCGCCGCGCGAGGGGTGGAGGTCTCGCTGATCCTTGCCGGCAAGTCGGATCATCCGTGGATCCGCTTCGCCACGCGGGCGTTTTACGCGCGTCTGCTCCGCGCCGGCGTTCGCGTTTTCGAATGGTCGGACGGCGTGCTCCACTCCAAAACCGCGGTCGTCGATGGAACGTGGGCCACCGTCGGGTCTTTCAATTTGGAGCGGACCAGCCTGCGGCTCAACCACGAGGTGAACGTCGTCTGGGTGAACCCGCGCTGCGCGAAGGCGCTGGAGCGATCGTTCCTCTCGGACTGCGTGCAGTGCAAGGAGATCACCGTGTCCGGTTGGGCAGCGAGGCCGCTCTGGCACAAAGTGATGGAGAGGCTGACTTATCATTTCCGGAGGATCATCTGAGCTGGCCGGCAGGGTCGCCGCAGCGCGCGAGCGCCCCGGTGCCCACACTAAACGTGAAGAATACCGCCGGCAGAGCAAACGAGGCATGCTCAGAAACGAACGACCATCCCGTTGGCGTCAGGGAAGACACGCCAGAAAGGCCGCGGCAGGAAGCAAATGAACTTCGGTGCTTCCTATCTTCGGAAGGCGGATATGCCCCTCGGACTTCGCGCTCAGCTGAAAAGCGTAGGGAACGCGGACTCGCTCGAGCAGGTATTTGAGACCGGAATCCAGCTGCTGACCTGAGAGCTTGCACTCCACCGCGAACCAAGGATTGCGACCGCGGAGAACAATGAAATCGACCTCGTGTCCCACCGCATCTCGAAAGTAGCGAAGCTCCAGCTTCTCTCCCCAAACATCCTGCGCCCAGTGGACGAAGCGAAGCAGGTGAACGGCGACTAAGTTTTCGAACGCGGCCCCGGGGCTTTGGACTCTCGCCCAATCCCAGCAGTACAGCTTCTGTTCCTTCTTTACGGCCTTGATTCGGGGCGCTCCGAAAGGTGGCACGCGAAAGCAGGCGTAGGTGTTCTCGAAGACGGACATCCAATGGCGCACCGTCTCGAACGCCACTTCGAGGTCCTCTCTCAAAGAATTGAGAGAAAGGACCGAGCCCACACAGTCTGGGAGACGATCGAACAGCAGCTCCACCTTATCCAGGTCTCGAATCGTCTCCAGCGTTCGAATGTCTTCGCGAACCAGCAGCTCGCCGTACAGCGATCGCCAGCGCCGAGCATCGAGCTCATTCCCGACCAGAAGGGGTTCCGGAAATCCCCCCAACGTTTGCAGCGAGCTGAGCAAACCAAGCAGAGATCGCGAGGGCGGCGTGGCGACCAAAACACCGTCGATCACGGAGGCCAACGTCGGTGGTGCTGACAGGCCCGCGAGCTCCGAGAGGGTTATCGGGTGAAGGCGGTGCTTGAAATAGCGCCCCTGGAGCGAATCTCCCCCCTGCCCGTAGATGTCCAGTCTCGCGCTGCCGGTGACCAGGACCTTGTGGCTTTCTGAGTACTCATCCCAGACGCCTTTGAGCCAATTGCGCCACTGACGAAACTTATGAACCTCGTCGAAGACCCAGAGCGGCGCTGATTCTTCCAACTGAAGCGCTTTGAGCTTCGCTCGGTCCTTGGCGACGTCCCAGTTGTAGTAGGCGCCCTCGTGCGTGGCGAGCACCGAACGCGCCAAGGTGGTTTTGCCACATTGGCGGGCGCCCGCCACGAGGACCATCTTCTTCTCGAGGTCGCGCTCGATGAAGGGCAGTTGCCTTCGTTCAAGTTTTTTAGACATGGGTCTAATAATATTTCGACTTTTTTAGACCCCTATCGAAAAAACCGCAACCCTCCCATCTAGCGTTAGGGTGTGGAAGAACCAGCCGGACTACTTCCCGTCGTGCTCGTGTTCGTCCCTGGCTGATTCGACGTCGAGCCCGTAGGACTCGTCACAGTCCCCATTCCCGTGGAGCCCGTGGAGGCTTGAGCAAGCGCCTTGGACCAATCAAAGCGAGACCGCGAAGCACTCCCGCCACCCGGTCCCGCACTGGGCGCGGTGGAGGGAGAAGGAGAGGGCGGTTCCGTGGGAGGTGACACCGATCCGCCCACCACCTCAGGCGGAGGCGGCGCGAACGGCTCCGTCTCACTGCTCGGCGAGGGCCTTTCTGATCCCGCCCCCACAGAGTTGGTTCCAAAGGCACCAAGATTCTGTCCCTCTGCCGGAACCGTCGAGTCATTCGGAGAGACAGCGGAGGCCGGGGGCGCTGAACCTGTCGACGACATTCCCGCCGAACCACTCCCGCCTGTCGCGGGATCCGAAACAGTGGGTGAGGTCGCCGGAGCGACCGGCGCGGCGGATCTCACGTCCGTCTTCGGCAGCGGCCTGGACTCCTTGCATCCAGCTGCCAGCGAGAGGAGCGCGGCTCCCAGGAAAAGTGGGCGAAGCATGAGGTCACCTGAACTTGAGAGGTCTTCTTTACGGTAGGGACTCTGACGCGACTGGACAGTCTGCCGAGAACGGCTTGGCGCCAGGTCGCTTGGGCACTAGACGAGAGGCATGCGCGTTGGCTTTCTGATGGATCCGCTGGAGGACGTCCGGGTTGAGCACGACACCACCTTCGCCCTGATGTTGGAGGCGGAGCGGCGCGGCCACACGGTCTTCGCTTTCGAACAGACGGACCTCTGTTTCCAGCGCTCAGGCTGCTGGGCGCAAATGCGTGAGGTCGACGTGCGTCGCGAGCCCGGCGACCACTTCACGGTGCTGTCAGCCAAGGAAGTTGCCCTGTCGGCTCTGGACGTCGTCTTTCTCCGCAAAGACCCGCCCGTGGATTCCGCGTTCCTCCACGCCACGCAGCTGGTGGAGCTGGGCCCAAGACCGCCATTCTTCATCAACTCGCCCCGAGGCCTGCGCGACGCCAACGAGAAGCTGTTTTCGCTCCGCTACCCCGACCTCATCCCGCCCACGCTCATCTCCCGCGACCCCGCGCAGATCAAAGCGTTCGTTCAAGAGGTCGGCGGTGACGCGATCCTCAAACCCATTGACGGCTTCGGCGGGAAGTCCGTGCTGCGGGTTCGTCCCGGAGATCCCAACGCCGGCTCGATGATCGAAATCATGACCGAGAGTGGACGCTCGCACACCGTGGTCCAAGCGTTCCTCCCCGCCAGCCGGACCGGGGACAAGCGCATCATCGTCCTCGACGGCGAGCCCCTAGGCGCGGTCCTGCGCGTGCCCCTGGACGAAGAGGTCCGCGCCAACATGGCGGTGGGTGGCGCCGCCGTGCGCACGACGCTCACGCTACGCGAGCGTGACATCTGTGCACGTATCACCCCTGACCTGCGCGCGCACGGTCTCCATTTCGTGGGGTTGGACGTGATTGGCGACACCCTGACCGAGATCAACGTCACCAGTCCCACCGGCTTGGTGGAGATCGAGCACCTGGACGGAACCCAAGTCGCCGCCCAAGTCCTGGCCTTCGCCGAGGAGCAGCGCAAGGAGAGCTGACAACGCGGCGCTCGACGAATCGATTGCGACCCCCTCGCGGGTCACATAGAAGACCGAGAAAAGGAAACGACCCCATGGCCAACGCGGACAGCTTCGGGACCCACGACAAACTCACGGTTGGCGCGAAGTCCTCCGAGTTTTTCAACCTGAGCAAGCTCACCAAGAAGCATCCGGCGGTGAAGAAGCTGCCCTTCTCGCTCAAGGTCCTGCTGGAAAATCTGCTCCGCCACGAAGACGGCCGAATCGTCAAACGCGAGCATGTGGAAGCGCTCCTCAACTGGGACGCCAAAGCAGAGCCGTCGATTGAAATCTCTTTCCACCCGGCGCGCGTGCTGCTCCAGGACTTCACCGGCGTCCCTGCGGTGGTGGACCTGGCGGCGATGCGCGAGGCGATCACCCGTATGGGTGGCGACGCGAACCGCATCAACCCGCTCTCGCCCGCGGACCTGGTGATTGACCACTCGGTTCAGGTCGACCGCTTCGCGTCCAGCGCGGCGTTGGAGGCGAATACCCACCTTGAATACGAGCGCAACAGAGAGCGCTACGCGTTCCTCAAGTGGGGCCAGCAGGCGTTCAAGAACTTCCGCGTCGTTCCCCCGGGCACCGGCATTTGCCATCAGGTGAACCTGGAGTACCTCGCGCCCGTCGTTCACAAGGACGGAAAGCTGGCGTTCGCGGACACCGTCGTCGGCACCGACTCGCACACGACGATGATCAACGGCCTGGGCGTGGTGGGCTGGGGCGTGGGCGGCATCGAAGCGGAAGCAGCGCTGCTCGGTCAGCCGGTGACCATGCTGATTCCCCAGGTCGTGGGCTTCAAGCTCACGGGAGAAACCGCCGCCGGCGTCACCGCGACCGACATCGTCCTCACCGTCACCCAGATGCTGCGCAAGCACGGCGTGGTCGGAAAGTTCGTGGAGTTCTGCGGCCCCGGCATCCGCTCTCTGGCGCTGACCGATCGCGCGACCATCGCCAACATGGCGCCCGAGTATGGGGCGACCATCGGCTTCTTCCCCGTTGACGAGAAGACTTGCGAGTACCTGCGCTTTACCGGCCGTCCGGAGCAGCAGGTGAGGCTGGTGGAGGCCTACTGCAAGGCGCAGGGGCTGTTCCACTCCGCGAAGGCGCCGGAGCCGGAGTTCTCAAGCACGTTGGAGCTCGACCTCTCCACCGTCGTTCCTTCGCTCGCCGGACCGCGCCGGCCGCAGGATCGCCTGGCGCTCAAGGATGCGCGCAAGGTCTTCCGCAAGTCCCTGCTGGAGATGCTCGACAACGCTGGGCTCAACCAAGAGCGCGTCGGTCGCTGGCTGGAAGACACCAGCGCGGTCCCGGTGGCGCAGCGGGCGACGGTGCTGGGCGATCTCGGAAAGATCGCTTCCTCCGTTCCTGTCACCCAGGGCGCGAACACCTACCACCTCGGTCACGGCGCGGTCGTCGTCGCCGCGATCACCTCGTGCACCAACACCTCCAATCCCGCCGTCATGCTGGGTGCGGGAATCTTGGCGAAAAAGGCGGTCGAGCGCGGCATTAGCACCAAACCGTGGGTGAAGACGTCGCTCGCGCCGGGCTCTCAGGTGGTGACCGACTATCTGCGCGAAGCCGGCCTCACGCCGTACCTCGATGCGCTCGGGTTCCACCTCGTGGGTTACGGCTGCACCACCTGCATCGGTAACTCCGGTCCGCTGCCTGACCACGTGAGCGACGCGATCACCCAGGGCGATCTCGTCGTCGCCAGCGTGCTCTCCGGCAACCGCAACTTCGAAGGCCGCGTGCACGCGCTCTGCCGCATGAACTACCTCGCGTCCCCGCCGCTCGTCGTCGCGTACGCCATCGCCGGCGACATGGACGCGGACTTGGTCAACGAGCCCATCGCCTACGACCGTGGTAACCAACCGGTGTACCTCAAAGACATCTGGCCCACCGATGAAGAGATTGAGGACGCGCTCAAGAACGCGGTGAAGGCGGAGCAGTACGAAGCCCGCTACGCCAAGGTCCTGGAAGGCGACAAGAGCTGGCGCGCGCTGCCCACGACGAAGGGACAGACCTTCAAGTGGGACGAGAAGTCCACCTACGTGCGCAAGCCGTCCTTCTTCGAGGACATCCCTAAGCAACCCGCGCCGCTGCAAGACATCAAGGGCGCGCGCGTGCTCGCGCTGTTGGGCGACTCCGTGACGACCGATCACATCTCGCCCGCGGGAAACATTTCCAAGAACAGCCCCGCCGCGAAGTACCTCATCGAGCAGGGCGTCCCGGTCTCCGAGTTCAATTCCTACGGCGCGCGCCGCGGCAACCACGAAGTCATGGTGCGCGGAACCTTCGCGAACATCCGCCTCCGCAACCAGCTGGTGCCCGGCGTGGAAGGCGGCGTGACGGTCCACGTCCCCACCCACGAGAAGATGTCGATCTACGACGCTTCCGTGAAGTACGCGCAAGAGAAGACGCCGTTGATCATTCTCGGCGGCGCCGAGTACGGGACCGGTTCCTCGCGTGACTGGGCGGCCAAGGGCACCATGCTCCTGGGCGTGCGCGCGGTGATCACCAAGAGCTTCGAACGCATCCACCGTTCCAACCTCGTCGGCATGGGCGTGCTCCCGCTGCAGTTCGAAGCGGGCCAGGACGCCGCGGCGCTCGGGCTTACCGGTAAAGAGACGTTCGAGATCCTGGGAATCTCTGAAGGCCTCGCCCCGGGCGTGAAGCTCAACGTGAAGGCGACAGGGGAGAGCGGCGAGAAGAACTTCACCGTGCTCTGCCGGATCGATACCCCGAACGAGCTCGACTACTACCGCAACGGCGGCATCCTTCACTACGTGTTGAGGCAGCTCGCAGCCAAGAAGTAACGGGGTCAGGCTTTACACTCTTACACTTGCTGGCACGCTGCGCGCAGGGTGTAGAGCCGGCGCGGTCGGCTGAACCGGACGCGGCAGGACGGTGAGCGGCAGGCAGACGCCGCAGGACAACGGATGCGGCGTTACTCCTTTTCCATTGGTTTCTGGGCCGCCTGCCTCGGGTGGCTCCTCGATGGCTTCGACTTCACCATTTTCCTGTTGGTGATGCCTGCCATCGCCAAGGAGTTCGGCGTCAGCGTCACCACGACGTCGGTGTCGATCACGCTGACCTTGCTGGTCCGTCTTCTGGGTGGACTGTTCGCGGGAATGGCCGCGGATCGCTGGGGACGCAAGCTCCCTCTGATGATCTCCATCGTCTGGTTCGCGCTCTGCGATGGCGCCGTGGCGTTCGCGCCCTCATTTCAAGCCGTGCTGATCCTGCGCACCCTCTTCGGCTTCGGGATGGGCGCGGAGTGGGCGAGCGGCTCAACCTTGGCGATGGAGAGCATACCCGAGCGCAGTCGCGGCCTCGGTTCTGGAATCCTCCAAGGTAGCTGGGCCGTCGGCTACTTGATCGCGGGCGTCGTCTACACCTGGGTGAGTTGGCGAACCCTGTTCCTCCTGGCCGCGCTCCCCGCGCTGTTGGTCATCCCGATTCGCTTCTGGGTGAAGGAATCACCTAGAGCCCGACAGGCGCGCTTTGTGCCGTTGATGCACGCCCTGCAAGACGGACTCTGGAAGCGCGTGCTCTCCGCGTCGTTACTCTTGGGCGCCGCGGTCGCCGCGTCCTACGCGATGACGGCGCTCTCTCCCACGATGCTGCAGAC
>JBQTKE010000226.1:0-13191 GCA_052386435.1 Myxococcaceae bacterium | reverse complement strand
GTGGCTGAGGACGGAACGAGTAACACACTCGCGAGCTGGCTCTCGACTGAGGCCTTTGGGATCTCACGTAGGGAGAGGTGCTACCGTCTTGCGAATGATTGGAATCGACCTTTTCGCCGTGGTGGTTTTCGGAATCGCCTTCGTCTTCGCGCAGATCCGCACGGTTCCGCTTCGTCTCCGCTACACGGTGCTCTCAGTGGCATGCGGGGTGATCGCCGCGGTCCGCCTCAGCAAGGGCACGGCCGGTGTGGGACTTCTCTTCGTTGCCATCTCCGCGGGGCTGGCCGTGTATTACGCCGTGAAAGCGATACGCACGCCGTCACGCTGATCTGTGAGGAATGTCCGAAGCAACCGACGCCCCCCGAGCGTGCGTAGTGAAAGAAGACGAATGGCACGCAAAGGCGCGCGGTGCGACCGCGCTGTCATGTAGGCTTGGCCTCGTTTCCGCTCGGAAACGCTGCTTCTTGGGGATTTGCTAAAGGGGCATAACGCTTGCAAATTCAAGATCCCCTTATGGCTCGCTCCTCTCCGACTCGAACAGCGCTGGCGGTTCTGCTTCCTGTGCTCGTCGCGGGTTGCCGCGATCCGAATCTGCGCCCTGCGCTTCCGCCAGACGTTCGCGTCGACACGTATACGCAGCAGAGCGCGTCCATGGTCGACGTGCTCTGGGTGGTCGACAACTCGGAGTCGATGGCGCCGCGCCAAGAAAATCTGGCGAAGAACTTTCAAGCGTTCATTCAGCTCTTCAGTCAGAGCGCGATCGATTACCGCATCGCCGTCACGACGACGGACATCTTCAAAGACCAGGGGCAATTCCGCGGCTCGCCGAAAGTGATCAGCCCCAGCACGCCGAACCCCGCGACCGCTTTCGCCAACAACATCCGCGTGGGGATCACGGGCAGTCCGTTTGAAGCAGGCCTGGAGGCGGCCCAGATGGCGTTGGAGAAACAGGCGATGGCGAACGCCGGGAAGGCCACTGTCGACTTCCTGCGATCCGACGCGTACCTGTATCTGATTTTCGTCAGCGACGAAGAAGACCGCAGCCCGCTCGACGTTCGCTACTACTGGCGCTCTTTCGAGACTGCGAAAGGCGTGGGCAACGACGGGACAGTGACCACCGCGGCGATCATGGGTGACGTGCCCAGGAACAGCTGCGGCGCGACGCCCGGCACGCGCTACGACTTGCTCTCGAAGCTAACCGGCGGCGAAGTGGGGAGCATTTGCGACGCGGACTTCGCGAACACGCTGCGCAAGCTGGCGACCAGCGCGGTGGGGCTCAAGCGCAAGTTCACGGTCACCCAGCCGCCCAACGTGGAGACGATCAGCGTGATGCTTCGCTACCCGTGCGGCGCCACCGACGAGCAGCTCAAGGCCTGCGCGTCGGTTGATCGCACCCGCTGCGGCGGTGTCTCTCCCGAAGCGTTGGCGTTGGAGTGCACGCCCAAGCAAGGCGAGACGGATGGCTGGACATATGAGCCCGGTAATCGGCTGATCGCCTTCTCTGGTGACGCGGTGCCAGGGATCGGCGCTGAAGTCGACATTCAGTATTACCAGGAAGGAAAAGGCCCTTGAGACGCTTCGCCCTTTCTTTCCTCGCCGCGTGCACTCTCTCCTGTGGCGACCCGGGGGTGACCCGAGTCGTTCCGGAGCTGGTGCTGCCGGCGTTGATGCTCGACTTCGGTCCAGTGCCGGTGCTCAACACCAAGACGCTGGACGTTCCGCTGCTCAACACCGGGCGAGCGCCGCTCACGGTTGTCTCGGTGAAGCTCAAGGAGCCGAGCGCGTTCAGCGTCTCGTCTGCTCCGGAACAAGTCGCCACGCTGGAGCCGGCGAAGATCGTGGTGGCGTTCAAGCCGCCCAAGGAAGAGCCGTACACGGGCACGCTGGTGGTGGAAACAGATGATCCGACCAACCCCGTGTTTGAAGTCGCGCTCACTGGCGTGGGCTCGACCCGCGCGGTGATGGCCTTAGAACCGCTGGAGCTGGACTTCGGGCGCGTCGCGGAAGGGACCGCCGCGGTGAAGAGCTTCACCGTGAAGTCCACCGGCAGCGCGGATCTGATCCTGGAAAACATCGCGCTCACCGACGGCTCGTCTCCGCCGTTCACTTTCGTGGGATCCACCCGCACCCCCGCGACGGTGAAGACCAGCCTGCAGCTGACGGTGAAGTACACGGTCGCCGCGGGCGCGACGGTCCAAGCAACGGGCGCCGTGAAGCTGAACGGCACGGATCCGGATCAGCCTGAGGTGACGGTCAACTTGAAGGGCGCGGTCAACCGAGCACCGCTTCCTGCGATTGCGCCTCTGGGCAATGGCGCGCCGGGCATGGTGGTGACGCTCGATGGATCGACGTCGTCGGACCCGGATGGCGACACCCCGCTCACGTACAAGTGGACGCTGCGCAGCCAACCGCTCGGCGCCGCTACGGCGATCGCCAACGTCAACGTCGCCAGCACCACCATGACCTTGGATCCGAAGCTGCCAGGCGAATACGTGGTGGAGCTCAACGTCACCGACGCGCTGGGCGCGAAGAACTTGATGCCCGCGCGCGCGACGATTGTTGCGGCGCCGGCCGAGAAGCTTCTGGTCGAGATGTTCTGGAACAACGCGGAGACGGATATTGATCTCCACCTGTTGAAGACGCCCACGTCGACGATCGGCTCCCCGACGGATGATTGCTTCTACTTCTACAAGAAGCCGGACTGGGGCGTGGCCGGCGACGCCGCGGATGATCCCTCGCTCAACCGCGACGCGCTCAAGGGCTACGGCCCGGAGATCATCGGCTACGTGGATCCGCCCGGGGGTAGCACCTTCCGCGTCGCGGCGAAGCTCGCGCAGGACTACGGTACCGCGAACAAGGCCACTGAAGTCACGGTGCGCGTCTACGTGTTCGGTGTGGTGAAGGGCGAATACAAGAAGACGCTCGAGAAGAAGGACGACGTCTGGCCTGTCGTCGACATCGGTTGGCCCAGCGGAGCCCTCACCCCGGTGGCCCAACAATGAACGTGCGCGTCACTTCACAACAGAGCCTATCGCTCGGGGATACAGCACTCCCGTCCGCACAATTTCGCGAATGCGACGTCGGTAAGACTGAGCCGCGACGCGCGACGCCGAGCTGGTCAGGTGCGGCGTCGCTGCTCAGCGCTCTCATTTTCTCGCTCGTGCTCGCGGGCTGCCCGCGCACGGACGGCAACAGCGATGCAGGCGCGGAGCCGGAGTGCGCCAGCCGCGAGCAATGCGCGACGGGCGAAGTCTGCACAGCGCAAGGTTTCTGCACCGGCTGCGAATCGAGCGGCCAATGTCGTCTCAAGGAAGCGTGCAACCCGACGAGCTTCCTCTGCGAGCTGCGTGCGGGCTACGGCACGGACTGCGTGACCAACTCGGACTGCCAAGCGGGTGCGTGGTGCATGCAGGGGCTCTGCAAGGACCGCGCGGAAGTGAATCTCTGTCCCGGTGGCACCAACGCGGAGTGCCCGTCGGGTTTCCGCTGCAACACGGTGAACACGGTTTGCGAGGAAGATCTCGGCTGCTCGGAGAACGCGGACTGCGCGGCGGCGGAGGTTTGCAACACCGGCAGCCACGCGTGCGTTCCCCGCTGTACGGTCGACACGCAGGGTGAGATCTGCGCGGGTGGAGAGAAGTGCGTGAACGAGCGTTGCGTCCAATGCGCGGCGGATGCCGAGTGCGCGCCGGGGCTCACGTGTGACGCCGCGGGCCGCTGTGGCGCGGGGCAGCGCTGCTACGGGGATCGCGACTGCCGCGTTCCCCTCATCTGCTACCTGCCCACGGGCGCGTGCCTGCAGAAACCGCCGCCCTGTGTCTCTGACGACAACTGCGACAAGGAGCAACGCTGCGAGGTCAACACGGGCCGCTGCGTTCCGCGGGCGTGTCAGCCGGATCGCTACGAGGCGAACAACAACATCTCCAGCGCCTTCTCCATCACCGCCGGACGCTACAACGCGCTCACGCTCTGCCAAGGTGACGTGGACTACTACGCGCTCTCGTTGAACCGCGGAGATGAAGTCGGCGTCAATGTCGACGCGGACAATTATTCGGAGAACACGTTCACCACCGCGGTCCGGGACTCGAGCGGCCGCACGTTGGCCTCCGGGAAGCTCTTGGTGAACTACGTGGCGCCGGCGCCGCAGCCATACTACGTGGCCATTGCGACTTCCGACGTGTACCAGGCGTACGACGTGACCTTCCTGGTCACCCGCGGCACGCCCTGCGACGACGACGGCTACGAGCCCAACGACACGCCCACGCAAGCCACCGCCTTCAACAGCGCGACGGGGTTGGACGGGATGATCTGTCCGCAGGATCAGGACCACTTCGGCGTGGCGGTGCCCGCGGGCAAGGGTGTTCGGCTGACCCTCAGCAACTACAACGCGAGCAGCGGTCTGCTTCGGGTCTGTCTGTTTGACGGCATGACCTCCCTTCAGTGCAGCGACGACTTCGTTCCGGTCATCACCCAAACCGCCGAAGTCGTCGGCGGGAAGATGCTGGTGGCGCGCGTGGTCGGCTCGCTGGAAGGCATTCGAAATTCGTACACGCTCAACGTGGAGTACCCATGAGAACGGCCCGCGCGAATTGGATGGTGGGTTGTCTGGCGCTGGCCACGCTCACCGCGTGTCCCGGGCGCATCAACCCGTCCAGCGTGTCTGATGGTGGCACGGACGCGGGCAACGACGCGGGCGTCATTCCAGATGCGGGGACGGATGCCGGGTTCTCTGAGTCCGACGCGGGCCCTCCTCCGGAGCTGAAGATTCTCAAGGCGCTTCCTCCTCGAGGCACGACTGCGGGTGGGACGCAGGTCACTCTCCAGGGCCAAGGCTTCATGCTCGGCGTGGCGGACCGCGCAACCGAGGCGAAGAAGCTCACCACGCTCAAGTTCGGCAGCAACCCGTCGCTCGACTTCCAAGTCATTGACGACGAGACCATCGACGCGCGGCTTCCGCAGGGGGTGGCGGGGCTCACCAACATCACCCTGACCAACAGCAACGGGACGTTTGTTTGCACCGGCTGTTTCACTTACTTCGACGAGCTCTATTTGCTGGACGTGACGCCCAAAGTGGGACCGCTCGAAGGTGAGAACGTCATTACGGTCACAGGCCAAGGCTTCACTCAGGAAGTGCAGGTGAACTTCGGTGACCGAGGCGCGGCGCACGTCCAGCTGGTCAGTGACAAGGAGTTCAAGGTCACCGTCCCTCGCGCGACGACTGCTGGGAAGGTCGACCTCACCGTCTACAACAAGAACGGAGTGGGTCAGCTCAAGCGGGTCTACGAGTACTTCGGGAATCTGCGCGTCACCAACGTCTCGCCGCTGGTAGGGCCGCAGGCGGGTGGCACCGCGGTCACTCTGACGGGCACTGGGCTCGCGGGCGCGACCTCGGTGCGCTTCGGGACTGCCGCGGGAACGCTCGGAGCCACCACGTCGGACACCTCTCTCACGGTGACGGCTCCTGCGGGGACCGCGCTGGGTGCGGTGGATCTCACTGTGGTGACTCCGCGCGCGACGTGGCTCATTCGCGGTGGCTTCTCTTACGTCGACGCGGCGGGTGCGGTGCAGGTCTACGCCGTCTATCCGCACCTGGGTCCTACCGCGGGCGGCAACACGGTGACGCTGACAGGGCAGGGATTGGTCAGCGGTCTCTCGGTGACCATCGGCGGACGCACTGCGACGGTCTCGTCAGCGGATGGGACCACTGCGCTGCTCCAGATTCCCCCGCGCTCGTCGGGTCCGCGCGTCAACGATGTGGTGGCGACAGTCGCCGCCACGACGCGAACGCTTGCGCAGGCGTACACCTATCAACTGACGTTGGCCTCGCTCTCACCCACCAGCGGTTCTGGCAACGGTGGAACTCCGGTGAACGTCTCAGGAACGAATCTACCCTCGGACGCGGAGGTGTTCATCGGCGGCTCCAAGGCGGTCACGACTTCCGCAACCGACACCCAAGTGTCGATCAACACCGCCTATGGCTCGGGTGGGCTCAATGACGTGCGCGTGCGTTCCTCGAGCGATCCTGAAAACGAAGCGGTGCTCCCGGGCGCATTCACCTACGCGGAAGCGCTCTCGGTCGGACGCGTGCAACCGGATCGCGGCGCGATTGCGGGGAGCACGATGGTGACCGTGTTGGGCGCGGGCTTCGGCGAGGGTACGGTGGTGCTCTTCGGCGCGAACCACGCCAAGGACGTGAAGATCATCGACAGTCACACGCTCACCTGCCGCACGCCGAAGGGCGATCTGGGGACGGTGGACATTCAGGTGAAGCGGCTCACCCAGCAGGACAACCTTCCCGGCGGGTTCTCGTACTTTGATCCGCGCAGCATCAGCGGCGGTCTCTCCGGCGCGCCCATCACTGGGACGGTGAACCTCACGGTGCTGGACGGAACGCAGGGTTTCTACGGCGCGCCGGTGCCGCTCGCGACGGCGATGTTGGGTGCGGATCCGTCGACGCCGTTCCAGGGACTCACGGATCAGCGCGGCCAGCTGACGTTCTCGGATCCCACGTTGGTGAAGGCGCAGATCGTCACTGTCTTTAAAGAGGGCTACGAGACCGCCACGGTGACTTCGGTCAACGCGGAGAATCTCACGGTCTTCATCACCCGCACGGGGGGCGACGGAGATCCCAGCCCCGCCACGGGTGGGCTCGAGGCTTCGGTCATCTCCGGCACGGTGTCCGGCTTCAAGCCGCCGCGCCCGTTGGCTTCCGATGAAGTGCTGGAGGCGCGCGTCTTCGTGAGCCAGCGCTCAGTCTACGAAGGGCCTCCGTATTACACGCCCAGCTTCCAGGGTTTCACCTGGGTCCTCTCGCAGGACGGCGGCAAGTTCACGCTCTACACGCGCGCGGGGTTGTGGGCGGTCTACGCGGTGCTGGGCGTGAAGAACAAGACGGCGTTCACGTTCACGCCGTACGTCTGGGGCATCAAGCGGGGCGTGACGACGTCTCCCGACGCGCCGGCGAGCGACGTGGTGGTCACGCTCGACACCTTGCTGGACATGAACATCCCCATCACGGTCGACAACCCGCTGAACATCGACGGCTCCGCCGCCACCAACGCGGTCTACGCTTGGCTCGACTTGGGCGCTGAAGGGTTGATTCCCAACCCCACCAACTGGGACACGGGGACCAGGGGAATCTCCGGCGTGCTCACGCCCAACCCGACGTTCAGCTTCCCCACTTTCCCGCGGCTGGATGGGTCTAACTTCCTCTTTCTAAACGTCGCCTCTGGCTTGGGCGGCTCGCCGCAGAGTCTCTACTACCGACGTCAGCCGGGTGACCTCACCCAGGGCCTCACCATTGGGCCCATGCTGCCCACGGAGTAGATTGTCTCGCCGGCGTTGAACTCGCCGTGGGTCGGAACCATCCGCTGGACGCGAGACGTGGGGCTAGACCCGGACATCCACCACATTGAGATCATCAGTGTGAACGCTGCCGGGGCCGTGGTCGTCTGGTCGGTGGTGATGCCTGGCTCGGAAACGCAGATCGCGCTGCCTCCTACCGCGCTCGCGAAGCTGCGCAATGAGGATCCGGAATCACCGCTCTTCCTGACACTCAGCTCCAGCCGCTCCGCCAAGTTCACCTATTCGCGGTGGACCTACGAGAGTCTGAACAGTCAGGCCTGGTCCAGTTACACCTCCGCGTATTCGGAGAACTTCCGACCGTGACCTCATCTCTCGCGAGAGCTCTCGCTGTGAGCGGCGCGCTGTTCGTCCTGGCCAGCTGCCGGGACGAGGGCGTGACCAGCTCGGGTTGCCGTCAGGACAGTGACTGCGGAAGTCCCACTGCCGCGCATCGCTGCGAGGCTTCCACGGGTGTTTGCTACTGCCGCACCAACGACGCGTGTCGATCCAGTGAGTTCTGCAATCCGTCTGGGTTCTGTCAGGACCGCGCGGGCTGCGAGAAGAACGCGGACTGCAACAGTGACTCGCTCTTCTGCGACACGACGACGGGGACGTGTTTGGCGAAGGGGCGCTGCACGCTGGATCTCCACTGCAACTTGGGACAGATCTGCGACGTCGCGAAGTCCACGTGTGTCGCCGGGTGCCGGACGAACGGGGATTGTCCGAGCAGCTCTTGCAGGTGTGGCGATAAGGCGTGTGTTTGTAACGGCACGACTCCGGCGGAGATTGCTCAGTGCGCGGTGGGGGTTTGTGATTCGAACTTCTGCGCGAATGAGACGTTCTGCGCGTTCGGGCAACAGTGCGGTGTGATCGCGGACGCGGGGACAACGCTCAATCAGTGCTTCAGCGATTACGACCCGCTGCGAAAGCCTTACTGCGACAACTGCGCGTTCGGAGGCGGGCTGCAGACCTGTGGTCGCGGCGCGAATTACTGTCTCATCGATACGGCCAACCGCGGCAATTACTACTGCGGCGTGGATTGCTCTTCGGGCGAGGCGTGCCCGCGTGGGTATGGATGTCAGGACGTGATTGTGGTCCTGCAGCAGACTCAGTGCAGCCGCGCCAATCCGTACTGTGCTCCTCGGGCGAACGCGCGGTCCTGCACGTCGAACGCGGACTGCAAACACGGCGGCAACTGCGTGATTCAGGCGGGCCAGACCTCGGGTCTCTGCGCGGGCAAATGCGCAATCGATGAGGGTGATGACTTCGGATACTGCTCATGTGAGGCGACGGAAGATTGTGTCCAAGAGGCCTGCGGGTCTGACCAGCTCTGCACCATCTCGAAGCGAAACTGCAACACGAACGCGGATTGCAGGACCATCAACTGCGTGGACTATCAAGGCGCGGGCGGTTGTCTGATTGGGCAGAACTGCGCGCCGAACAATGGGCTGTCGTGTCTGCAGGTGAAGTGACGGGCGCGCAGCGCGGGAGGGCGCGGAGCTGGCACATCGCTGGATGCCGGGCCTGTTTCCGGCGAAGCCCACCTCATGAAGTGGAGCGCTTCACCGTAATTTGGGGATGAGCCAGCGAGGCAGTCCGGGTTCACGCGGCCCAGTCGAGGACGATTTTTCCGGACTGACCGGTCTTCATGGTGTCGAACGCCTTCTGGAACTCCGCCGCGGCGAACTGGTGCGTGATGATGGGCGAGACGTTGAGCCCGCTCTGCAGCATGGCGGCCATCTTGTACCAGGTCTCAAACATCTCCCGGCCGTAGATGCCTTTGAGCACCAGGCCTTTAAAGATGACTTGATCCCAATTGATGGCGATCTCTCCCGGGGGAATACCCAGCAACGCCACGCGGCCTCCGTGGTTCATCGCGCCGAGCAGCGACCGGAAGCCATCCGCGTTGCCGGACATTTCCAGCCCCACGTCGAAGCCTTCGGTCATGCCCAGCTGCTTCATCGTGGCGTCGACCGTGGTCTCCTTCACGTTGATCGCCAACGACGCACCCATCTTCCGTGCGAGTGACAGTCGGTACTCGTTGAGGTCGGTGACGACGACATGGCGCGCGCCGACGTGACGGCAGATGGCGGCGGCCATGCAGCCAATGGGGCCGGCGCCGGTGATGAGCACGTCTTCGCCGACGAGATCAAACGAGAGCGCGGTGTGCGTGGCGTTGCCCAGCGGATCCAAGAACGCGGCGACCTCATCCGGAATCTGCCCAGGGAGCTTGAACGCGTTCACCGCGGGGAGCGAGAGGTACTCGGCGAACGCGCCGTTGCGGTTCACGCCAATGCCGGTGGTGTTGCGGCAGAGGTGACGCTTGCCAGCACGACAGTTGCGGCAGTGCCCGCAGGTAATGTGCCCTTCGCCTGAAACGCGATCGCCCTTCTTGAAGCCCGCCACCGCGCTGCCGACCTCGGCGACCTCGCCCATGAATTCGTGGCCGATCACCAGCGGCGTCTTGATGGTGCGCTTGGACCAGTCGTCCCAACTGAAGATGTGAATGTCCGTCCCGCAGATGGCGGCCTTGCGGACTTTGATCAGCAGGTCGTTCGGCCCAATCTCCGGGACCGGCACGTCCTGCATCCAGATGCCCGGCTCTGCCTTCGTCTTGACCAGCGCTCTCATCAGCGAATGACCCCCATCTCTTTGCCGACCTTCTCGAACGCAGCGACCGCGCGGTCCAAATGCGCACGCTCGTGCGCGGCAGACATCTGGGTGCGGATGCGCGCCTGGCCTTGCGGCACCACCGGGAAGGAGAAGCCGATCACGTAGACGCCCTCCGCGAGCAGCTGGTCGGCCAGGATGCTCGCCAGCTTCGCGTCGCCCAGCATGACCGGAATGATCGGGTGCTCGCCGGGGACCAGCTTGAAGCCCAGCGCGGTCATCTTCTCGCGGAAGTAGCCGCTGTTCTGCACCAGCTTCTCACGCAGCCCGTCGCCGTTCTCGAGCAGATCCAGGACTTTCAAAGAAGCGGAGGCGATGACGGGTGCCAACGTGTTGGAGAACAGGTAGGGACGCGATCGCTGACGCAGCCACTCGACAATCTCTTTCCGTCCCGACGTGTAGCCGCCGGACGCGCCGCCCAGCGCCTTGCCCAGCGTTCCCGTGATGATGTCGACGCGGCCCATCACGCCGCAGTGCTCCGGGGTGCCGCGGCCTTTTTTTCCCACGAAGCCTACCGCGTGCGAGTCGTCCACCATCACCATCGCGCCGAACTCATCCGCCAAATCACAAATGCCGCGCAGGTTGGCGATGATGCCGTCCATGGAAAACACGCCGTCGGTGGCGATCAACTTGAAGCGCGCGTCCTTCGCCGCCTCCAGCTGCTTGCGCAAGTCCGCCATGTCGTTGTTCGAGTAGCGGAGACGCTTCGCCTTGCAGAGGCGAATGCCGTCAATGATCGACGCGTGGTTGAGCGCGTCGCTGATGATCGCGTCCTCTTCGCCCAGCAGCGCCTCGAACAACCCGCCGTTCGCGTCGAAGCACGACGAGTAGAGGATCGTGTCTTCCGTGCCCAGGAACTTGGAGAGCCGCTGCTCCAGCGTCTTGTGAACGTCCTGGGTGCCACAGATGAAGCGGACCGAGGCCAGACCGTAGCCATGCTGTGGCAGCGCCGCTTGCGCCGCCTTCACGATCTGCGGGTGATCCGCCAGGCCCAAGTAATTGTTCGCGCAGAAGTTGAGGACCTCGCGGCCGCCTTCAACGCGGATCGCCGCGCTCTGCGGGGAGATGATCACCCGCTCCTCCTTGTAGAGCCCGTTCGATTTGAGCGACTCAGTTTCCGATTTCAGATAGGCCGTAAAAGCTGCTGACGCGGCGCTCATGAACTGTCCTTTGCAAACCGCGCCGCTCTAGCACTAATTCAACACACGTGGCCATCACCGACCGAGACCCCCTTCCCGTTCCGCCGAGCAGCGAACCCTCGCCTGAAGCGCCACACCCGCGGGAGAGGCAAGCGCCCCCATTCGTCACGGGGACCATCATCGCCTTGTGCGTGGCCGCTTTCCTTCTCCGCGACCGATTGACCCGCGAAGAGCCACCCTTCGGAGAGACGGGTCTGGGGACTCTCTATGGACCGCTGGTGGCGGATGGTCAGTGGTGGCGCGTCTTGGGCATGGTCTTCGAACACGGAGGCATCACCCATCTCGCCCTCAACATGTGGGCCCTCGTTTCGCTGGGCTCGCTCCTCGAGCGCGTCTTAGGACGCGCCCAATACGGATTGATCTGCCTGATGACCGCGTTGGGCGCGAGCGGCACGGTCCTCCTCCTCGCGTTCAACAAGCCGACCGTCGGAGCCTCGGGAATGATCTTGGGCTTGGCTGGTGCCCTTGTGCCAATCATGAACAAGCAGGGCCGCGCCAACCTGTTTCAGTCCCTCCTCCCCACCGTGCTGATCAGCCTGCTGCCCGGCGTCAGTTGGCAGGGACATCTGGGTGGCTTCGTCTGGGGCCTCTTCTGTGGCCTGGCGTTGCGCGCGGGCCCGCACCTCTTCTGGCGCATCGCCGCGGGCCTGATGTTCGGCGCGGCCTCGATGGTGGTGCTAGCGACCAAACACCCGCTGAGGATGTAGCGCCGACAACGGATCCGAATGAGCCCAAGCTGCCACGCCGGTTCGGGGCGCGCTCTGCTTCGGCTCAGCGACGACGCCGATGCAGCAACCCGATCAGCGCCCACGCCGCCGCGCCGAGCAGCTCGCCAGGAACCGCGGCGCAGCCCTGCTTCTTCTTCGGCGCAGGTTCCACATCAATCGCGAACGGGCCATACCCGTCCGTCCCATCCGTATCGTGCGCGGCGATGATGAAGTCATACCGGCGCAGCGGCGCATCTTCCGCGACCGCCCCAGTCACGGTCCCGTTCTCCGCCAGCGTCAGTCCGGGAGGCAGCTGACCCGAGTACAGCGAGAACCGCGCCTCCTTCTGCGTATCGAACGTGAACGCGAACTCCGCGGCCCCAGCGGGATACACGCTGCTTGGCAAGTTGGCCGACTTCACCTTGGCGCGCACGCCGAACACAGTGACAGTGAACTGAGCGTTATCGCTGCGGCCTCTGCTGTCCGTCACCTGAACCACCAGCGTGAACACGCCGGCGCGGTTGGGAATGCCGCTGATGATGCCGCGTCCAGAGAGGGTCGAGAGCGTCAACCCGTCCGGCAGATCTCCCTCCGCGAGTGACCAGGTCACGTCCGTCGCGGGCGCGGTGCTGGTGGCGACGTGCGAGGCGAGATCGACCTGATAGGTCGCTCCCACCACGCCGTTGGGCATGATCGCTTCGGAGATGAGCAACGCCGTGGGTTCGACGACGCGAACAGGGATCACTTCCACCGCGCCATTGCCAGCCGAGTCCCGGACCTCCACGGTCAGCGGGTCGCTGTTGTACGCGACTTGCGATTCCACGGCACCAGAGAGCACGCCGTTGTCCGCGAGCGTCAATCCCGCTGGCAAGGACCCACCCCGCAACCGCCATCGGTACGGCGCAAAACCACCGGCCGCGCCCAACGTCGTCTCGTAACGCATCCCCGGCCCCTTCACGGCGGGCGGCAGGCGTGAGCTGGTCACCCGCAGCTCCGCCAAGAGAGGAAGAACGCGCAGCACGTAGCGAGCGGAAGCTTCCTGCACCCCGTTGCTGACCTTCACCGCGACAGTGGCGTTACCGGCGGTCGTGGGCGTGCCAGAGAGGACACCTTCTTCCGTGAGGAGCAGACCTTCGGGCAGAGGTTCGGCAGCAGTCCATTTCACTGGAGAATAGAACCCGACCGCGTACAGCTCCTTCGAATAAGGACTGGCCACGATCGCGTCGACCAAAGCGGTGGTGGCCACCTGCACCCCAGAGCTGCCGACCTGC
>JBQTKE010000225.1:0-11276 GCA_052386435.1 Myxococcaceae bacterium | reverse complement strand
GCTTCGCAACCTTGCCGGCCCTGGGTCTGGACTTCTCGAGCGCGCTGCTCTACGCGGAACGCATGTCGCCTACCCGATCGACAGCCCAAGCCCTCCGTGAACTGGAATCCCCGCCCCTCGTTCCGCCCGCGCGCAAAGCGGGGGAGGCGCTCAGCTTAGGGCTGGACGTTCTCGCCAAGACGCAGTCGGAAGCCGGCTCGTGGAAGGGTGATTACGGCGGCCCGATGTTCCTCTTGCCCATGTATGTGGGCACCGCGCATGCGGTGGGGTTGCAGCTCGACAAAGAGACGCGCGAGGGAATGCTCCGCTACTTCCGCAACCGTCAGAACAGCGACGGGGGCTTCGGTCTGGACGTGGAGTCGCACAGCCACGTCTTCACCACGGTGCTGACGTACGTCGCCTTGCGGCTGCTCGGCGTTCCCAAGCAAGAGCCGTTGGCCGCGCGTGCTCGAGAGTGGTTCTTGCGTCACGGGGGCGCCGCGGCCTCCGCGAGCTGGGGCAAGTTCTTCCTCTGTCTGCTCAACCTCCACGACTACGCGGGCATCGCGCCGCTGCCGCCGGAGCTGTGGCTCGTTCCCAAGTCGCTGCCCATTCACCCGTGGCGGCTCTGGTGCCACGCGCGCATGGTCTATCTGCCCATGAGCATCCTGTACGGACGCCGCGCACAGCTTCCGCTCTCGCCTGTTCTCAACGAGCTGCGTGAGGAGCTCTACACGGTCCCGTACGCGCAGGTGGATTGGGCGAAGGCCCGCGACGCGGTTGCGTTGACTGACGCGTACACGCCGCGCTCGCCTCTGGCGAAGCTGTCGTTCAAGGCGCTGGAGAAGTTGGAGCAGCGCGCGTCGAAGCGGCTGCGTGCGTACGCCATCAAGCACCTCATCGGCCATGTCCGCTACGAAGACGACGCGACCAACGGCCTGTGCATTGGCCCCGTCAACCAGCTCTTCAACACCTGGGTCTGGCACTTCGAAGCGCCGAACGGACCGGAGCTGCAGCGTCATCTGCGCCGCATGCCGGACTACCTCTGGACCGCCGCGGACGGCGTGAAGATGCAGGGCTACAACTCTTCAGAGCTCTGGGACACCGCGTTCGCGGCACAGGCCATTCACGCGACGGGACAACTTCGGGAGCGGCGGCGGACGTTGGACGGCGCGTACCGTTTCATCGAGGCGAATCAGCTCCGTCAGGATCCGCCGGAGCTGGACCGCCACTTCCGCCACACCGGCAAGGGCGGTTGGCCGTTCTCCACCGTGGAACATGGTTGGCCCATCTCGGATTGCACCGCGGAAGGCTTGAAAGCGAGCCTGTTGCTGGAGCCGCTCTCTCTGGGCGAAAGGCAAGTCACTCCAGAACGGCAGCGTGAAGCCGCGGAGCTGATTCTGACCTGGCAAAACGAAGACGGCGGCTGGGCGACGTACGAGCTCACCCGCGGACCTAAGTGGCTGGAGCTGCTCAACCCTTCAGACGTGTTTCACAACATCATGATCGACCACTCGTATGTCGAGTGCACGTCGGCGTGTGTTCAAGCGCTGGTCGCGTTCTGCGAGCGGTATCCACACTGGGCGACCTCCAAGATGCGCAGCGCCATCAAACGCGGCGCGCAGTTCATCCTCGACACGCAGCGTCCGGACGGTTCGTGGGAAGGATCGTGGGGAATCTGCTTTACCTACGGAACGTGGTTCGGCGTGAACGGTCTGGCGGCCGCGCTTGTTCCCGGTTCGGACAGGGCCATCTCCAAGGCGTGCGCGTTCTTGGAAGCGCATCAGCTGCCGGACGGAGGCTGGGGCGAGACCCCGCAGAGCTGCCGTCAGCGGCGCTACGTCCATTCGCAGACGGGTCAAGCGGTGATGACATCGTGGGCGCTGCTCACGCTGGAGAAGGGCGGAAGAGGGAAGAGCCAAGCCGTGCAGCGCGGGCTCGACTTCTTGATTCGCCGCCAGCAAGACGATGGAACTTGGCCCGCGGAGCACATCGCCGGCGTGTTCAACAAAACGTGCGCGATTCACTACGACGCGTATTTGCGGCTGTTCCCCGTCTGGGCGCTCGCGGTGTGCGGTGAGCAACCGAAGCGGTCCTAGAACGAATGGGTCGAGCCTTCTCGACCGCATCCTCTCTCAGACCGCGGGCAGGCCCGACAGAGCGCGTCCCCCTTTACGAGGCGATGGTCAGTCTCTCCTCAACGTGAGGGAAACGAGCACCTTCGCGGCGCGGGGAAAATTCACGAAGTCAACAGGCGCCTCGGCGCTGCGCGCCACCGACATTCGCATCATCAGTTCGTTCGCGAGGTTGTCCTCATGTCAGAGCCAACATGGATGCTCCTTCGCGCCTGACGGAGAGGGGAGACGAAATGGGTAAGCCGCGAATGAGCTTTGTGTGGATGCGCGAGACGTGGTCCGAGCAGACGGCGGACTTGATTGAGCGGTGGGGAGAAGCGTTGGGCGGGATTCTCTACGAGCTGTACGAACGGGATCGCCCGCGCCGCAAAGTCGTCGCTCAGCGTCTGAGCACGCTCAAGACACTCGTCGCGCTGACCACGCACGATGCGCTCCGCGCCATGGACCCCGCGATCTTTCCAGACCCGCAAACGAAGTGGGCGTGGTTCCGCGACGACGTGATGACCGCGGCCGGCATCTCCGTGGGCTCTACCGCGGACCTGGCCTTGCACCTCTCGGAACGCTTTGGCTGGTACGACTTGGCGTTGGAGCTGGTAGGGGTGCACGAAGCGCTGCATCCCACCGACCGGCAGCCGGCCGAGCCTAGCCCTGGTTCACCTGAGATCTCAGCCTTCTGAAGCATCCGGCCGCATCACACAATGAAACACATGCATCAATTCCCCACTGGGTGTAACGCTGCCCAAGCTGCGCGCGAACGTTTGGGTGCAGCACCTCCGGGCGCCGCCCGCCTTGGGTGATGCGCCCGCGAAGTTGCTTCCATGCCTCTGCCGATCCATACAAGCGCGCGCTATGTCTCGTCCGTCGGAGCCCACGTTGAGCAGCTGGGGAATGTTCGAGGTCCCGGGTCAAGAGCGCAGCTCGGAGGAGCTCCTCACGATCACCGAGACCGCTCCCTTGTCGCGTGGTCTGGGCCGCAGCTACGGCGACTCGTCGTTTCCTTCTCCAGGCCACGGCGCGGCGGCGAACACGCGACGTGCGGATCGACTGCTCGCGTTCGACGAGCAGACGGGGATTCTTCGCGCGG
Source organism: Myxococcaceae bacterium (assembly GCA_052386435.1). Classification (GTDB taxonomy): domain Bacteria; phylum Myxococcota; class Myxococcia; order Myxococcales; family Myxococcaceae; genus JBQTKE01. Next base: position 8,078 of record JBQTKE010000225.1, on the reverse strand, counting down.
AGGCGGGACTGTCTCTGCACGAGCTGCTTCGGATTTTTCTCCCGCGCGGCTATTTCCCGCCCACCACGCCGGGCACCGCTTACGTCACCTTGGGCGGCATGGTCGCGTCGGACGTGCACGGTAAGAACCACCACGTCGTGGGCTGCTTTGGCGAGCACGTGAAGTCTCTGCTGCTGCGAGTCGCGGATGGGCGGCTGGTCCATTGCGCGCCCACCATGGAGCCCGAGCTCTTCCGCGCGACGGTGGGCGGCATGGGCCTCACCGGGCACATCTTGGAAGTGGAGTTTCAGCTCTCTCCCGTGCCCTCGCCGTGGATCTCCTACGAGTCCGAGCGCGTCCCGGACATCGACGCTTACGTGAAGGCGCTGCGCACCGCGGCCGGCGAGTGGCCGATGACGGTGGGTTGGATTGACTGCGTGAGCGGCGGCGCGAACCTGGGGCGAGGCCTTCTCAGCAAAGGACGCTGGGCGGAAGCGCACGAAGCGCCTCAACACTTCCCGAAGAGCAAGCCGAAGCTCGCCGTTCCGTTCTACCTCCCCGGGTTCACCATCAACCCGCTCACGGTTCGCGCGTTCAACACGCTCTACTACTGGAAGCACTTTCAGAAGCAGAAGGCGGGCATTCAACACCCCGGCGCGTTCTTTTACCCACTCGACGGCGTGCTCCACTGGAACCGCGTCTACGGCAGACGAGGCATGACCCAGTACCAGTGCGTGCTCCCGGATCCAGCGACGGCTCGACCGTTCTTGGAGATGCTGGCGCGCAACGGCGGAGCCTCGTTCCTCTGCGTGATCAAAGACTGCGGCGCGCAAGGAACGGGGATGCTCTCCTTCCCCATGAAGGGCATCTCCATCGCCGTGGACGTCGGCATCACCGCCACCACGCAGAAACTGGTCGACACGCTCAACGAGTTCGTGATCCGCGAAGGCGGTCGCATCTACCTGACCAAGGACACGTTCACTCGGAGAGATCATTTCGAGCGGATGGAGCCTCGACTCGGCGAATTCCTCGCGGTGAAGCGGAAGTGGGATCCGCAGGATCATTTCCGCAGCGTGCAGTACGACCGGTTGATGGCTGGCCGTGCGTGAGCCGCGCCCATTCCGATTCGCAGGGAGAGCATTGACGGAACGGGAGCACGTGCGATGAGAGAGCGCGGACGCGCGCGAGTCGAAAGGGGGAGAGCACATTGAAGGTGGCAATTTTAGGTGGCACCCGCGGAATGGGGCGTTCGCTGGCGCGCTTGCTGGCGGAGCGCGGCGAGCAGCTGATCCTCCTGGGCCGCGACGAGACGGAGCTGGATCGCAGCGCGAAGGATCTGACGTTGCGCTCGCCACCCGGCAGCGCAGCCGTGACGTGGGCGAAGTGCGATCTCTCCAAGCCGGAGACCTTTCCCGCCGCGCTCAACGCCGCCGGCGAAGCGCTTGGCGAGCTCGACACGTTGGTGATCACCGCCGCGGACTTCGCCAGCCAAGACGCTCTGGAGAATGACGAGGAGCGACTGCTGCGTCTGCTCCAAGCGAACTTCGCGCACACCGTGCTGCTCTGCGAACAAGCACGAAAACGGATGCTCTCGCGCGGCGGCGGAACCCTCTGCGTCTTCAGCTCCGTCGCGGGCGATCGTGGTCGCAGCCCCGTCGTGCTCTATGGCGCCAGCAAGGCTGGTCTCTCCGCGTACTTGGAAGGATTGGATCACCGCTACCGAAAGTCGGGCCTGCGCACTGTCTGCATCAAGCCTGGCTTCGTCCGCACCTCTATGACCGAAGGCCTCAAAGAACCGCCCTTCGCGGGAGACCCTGACGACGTCGCTCGAGTTGTTCTGCGCGCCATCGACAAAGGGACGCCGGTCGTCTACGCGCCCGCGATCTGGGGCTGGGTGATGGCCGTGATTCGCCGTCTTCCGCGCCTCGTCATGCGCAAGGTCGCGTTCTAGCGAGGTTTCAGAGCAACTGGCCATTGGTCACCCCAACGGGTCAGCCAAGCGCAGGACCGTTCTGGACTCGCCCGGATTCGGAGTAGAACGCGTGCAGCCTCCGAACCCCAGGGTGTTCCCGATGCGTGTTCTCCTCCTCGCGCTTGCGGCGCTGGCAGCGTCCGTCGTCAGCTGCACCAAGTACCCTGCGGATGGCGCGATCCAATTGCGGATCGCCTACGAAGGTTTCCAGCCCGGCTGCGTGAGAGTGCTCGCGGTGGATGGCGAACCGCCGCATGACACTCGCACCGTAGACCTCCCCAGCAGCTCGGACACGGAGTCGCCGCTCTACGTCGCGGTGCTTCGTCCTCAAGGTTGGAGCACGTCCATTCAGCTTTCCGCGCTCGCGTACGAAGGCGCCTGCGCCGAGCCGGAGAAAGCGGTCGCCACCCAGTACGGCAGCGTGCTCGCCTTTGCGAAGGGACAAGCGAAGAAGCACGAGCTCACGCTCAAGGCGACGGACGCGGACCACGACGGCTTCGTTGCCAAGACGGAGAAGGGCACCGACTGCGACGACACCCGCGACAGCGTGCGCCCCGGCGCAGCGGAAGTCTGTGACGGGATAGACAACAACTGCGACGGTCAGGTTGATACCGGCAACGAGATGGGCGGCGCGTGTCGCACGCAAGCGGGCTGTGCGGGAACCATGGGCTGCACTCCTGAGGGACGCGTGGACTGCCTCACCACGCTGACCGCATCGCGGTGGTACCAGGACGAAGATCAAGACGGACAGGGCAATGAGGCGACCGCGGTGACCGCGTGCGGAAGCCCCGGCCCGCTCTACAGCGCCACCGCGGGCGACTGCGACGACGGAGATCCATTCACCTTCAGCGGCGCCACCGAACGCTGTGACGACAAGGACAGCGACTGCAACGGCGTGAGCAACGACACGGCCCTGGGTGGCGTTTGCGCGGCGGCCGCTTGGGTTCGGCGAATCGACGCTTCGCCCGGCGAGTGGGTCAGCGCGGTGTCGCCCAAGCCGGGAGAGCTGCTCGTCATCGGCAGCGCCAACCGCACGGGTGCTCGAGCGGGGGATCCCAACACGGCCTTCACGCTCTCCTCCGCGGCCTGCGGCGGCATGGGCGCGGTCATCAATTGGTCCGCCACCGACAGCGTTCCGGGAACGTCGACCGTTGTCTTGGGCGCGGCAGGCGGACAGCTGGCGTCGCTGACGTTGGGCACCGCCGGGTGCACGCCCAGCACCACGCTCGCGCCCGGTGGAAGCGTCGCGGGTCTGGTCGCGTTCTCCAACGCGGGGACGGCCGAGATCTTCGGAATCGCCGCGACCGGTCAGCTCTTCCGCTTCCGTCCTCCCAGCACCGTTGAGTCCCTGGCCGGGATCGCGAATGTCCGCATCACGGATCTTCACGGCAGCAGCGCGAAGGATCTGATCGCGGTGGGCCAGTCCATGACCACGAACATGCCGTACGTCGCCCAGTACGACGGTACGGGCTGGACCGAGGTGCCGCTGAACCTGACGCCCACGCTCGGCGCGGGCTCGCTTCGCGGCGTCTGGGCGGTGAACCCACGGCTCGCCTACGCAGTCGGCGACAACTCCGTGGTGCTCAAGCGAGAGAAGGGGACCTGGGCACGCGTGATCACCCCCGCTAACGTCAGCTTCACCTCCGTGCTCGCGTTCGGCCCCAACGCCGTCTTCGCGACCGAGGGCGCTAACGTGCGCCGCTTGAACGCGGGGAATTGGGACATCGTGGGGATTTCACTGCTGACCACCCGCCTCACCGACCTCGCGGGGACTTCGCCCGCGGATCTCTGGGCGGTGGGGAGCAACGGGACCGTTCTGCATTGGCCCGAGCGCGTCACCCCCTAAAGAGCCTCACGCCTGATCAGCGCTCGCCGCGCCCAGACGTTCTGGCCGGGAGCGCGGGCGCGGGCGTGTTGATCATCAACTGAGGCTGTTGATCACCCGCGGGAACCAGCGTGAGCTGCGCGCCACCTTCCGCCAGCCGTTGCAGCTCCAGCGCTTCAAACATCGCCTGCGAGACATCCGGGTCTTCAGCGATCTTCTGCAGCGCAGCGCCGACAATCAGCGGCCTCACCGCCGCCGCCTTGGCGAACTCAATCGCCGCCTGACGCTCGGCGGTGCTGGTGATGATGCTCACTTGGTTCGCGCCATCTTGCCGAATCGCGGAAGTGACTTGCCGAAGCCGGTTCACCACCTTCTCTTCGATCTGTCGAATCATCCCGCCGTCGCGGAAGTGCACCTTGCGAACATAGACCGAGCCAAGCCGATAGCCCCAAGCAGCAGACTGAGGGGAGACCTCCGAGCGAACCGTGCGGCTCATTGAGTGACGGTCTTCCAGCATGTTCGCCAGCTTCAAGTTGGAGAGACAGCGAACCGTGGCGTTGCTCACGTTCGCCGCGAGCGACCCACGCGGATCCGCGTTCTCAAACATGTACTTCACAGGATCGCTGACCTGCATCTCGTACCAGACGCCGATACCCATGGGAGCGCCTTCCTCCGAGTTCACGGCTTGAGAGCGCAGGTACTGCTGATCCAACCGCAGATCCAAGATGTGGCACTTGCCCAGCAGATTGACGAAGAACGCCTTCACGCCCATCTCGCGAGGAAGGAAGTGAAGTCCCGGCTCCTTGAGCACCGCGACCACGCTGCCAAAGAGCACGTAGACCTTGCACTGCCGCTCGGCCACGGTCGTGTAGATGCCAAAGAGCTGCAGCAACCCAAAGAACATCGGGATCGCGAACGCGGCGCCCATGAAGCCCAAGAAGGACCCAAGGAACATCTCAATCACAAGTCACCTCTGAGGAGCGAAGTCGAAAGCTCCGAACCACGAGAACGCGCGAGCCCGAAAATCGACCCCGCGAACGAAGCGCGAGCCGGGGCTTTGCCTTCTTATCCATGCTTCACCCCCAGCACCACCGTCGTCGCCTTGCTGATCACCGCGAGCCTCGCGTTGCGCAGGTACGCCGTCAGCGATCCTCGACCGCTCTTCTTCAGAGTCGAAAGCTGCTCCGCGAGCGCGACCAGCGGCTCCACTTCCGCCTGAGCCTTGAGCGTCTCCACCTCCACCGCTCGGCGAGACTGAACGATCCGTTGATCCGCCGAAGCCTGGGCCAAGCTCACGTCAGACGAGACATGATTGTGAGCCGTGTTGATCGCCGCGAGCGCCGACTCCACCTCGTGCGGCGGATCAATTCCAGTGATCAGTGACGCGTCGAGAACGATCCCGTAGCGCGCTTCGGATCCACGTGATTCGCGATCCATGTGCTCGTTGAGCTCGCGGAGGTTTTTGCGCAAGTCGTTGATCGAGACGCCCGCGACGACCGCGCTCTCACCCGTGAACTCTGGCCGAGCCGGCGCTTCGAAGTTGGCAATGCGTTCACGCAGAATCGAAATGAAGTAACCCATCACATGCGCGATCGGGTTCTTCACCGCGAACAGATAAGCATAGAGATTGCGCTCGGTGACCCGGTAACGAATCTGTCCAGTCAGCCCGGTGTTGAGCTGATCCTTGGTCACCGCCTCCAACACAGTTCCGCCCTGGTTCGCCTGAGGCGAGTCCGGGTCGTACGCCATGTTCAGCGTCTGCGTCGCGACGGACGCCTTCACCACACGCTCCCAGGGCCACTTGAAATAGGGACCACCGGGAGGAACCACCTGCAGCGTCGGGTACGCGTAGCGATCCTCGTCCGCGTTGACCAAGCCTTCACTCATCGGCCCAACTTGGCTGGCGCCACTCGAGAGCCGCTCGGCGCGACCGAAGCGCACCTTCACCGCGCGCTCGTTCTGGTCCACCGTGAAGAAGCCAGTGAGGAGCGTTCGGACCACGCCGTACCCCAGCACGCCCAGCCACATCCAACCGAAGATCGCACCCAGACTGATGCCGTTGTCCATCTGTCCTCCGAAGACAGGGACGGTACCAGCGATTGACCTCGCGCAAATGAAAAGGGTGCAGATCGGCTCGGGTCATGCGGCCTTTGCCAACTTGGGTAGGGGCTCCGGCGCGTTCTGCTGAAGCCTGAGGCGATGGCCGCGCGATTTGGCGCGCTCGCGCATGTCCTCGTGGACCCAGTCGATGAAGGCGTCCCAGTCGCCATTCACCTCCAGGCAGCGCAATTGCAACAACGCTTCCGCTCCTTCTTTGATCCACCGCATGCCACCCTGAGAAGATTGAACGGTTTAACCAGACGGCCGACGCGCTCGTCCTGCGCGGCCTGGTCGGCGCCGCGGACGTCGACCCGGACTGCGTCGCCCTCGAGCTTCGCCTCGAGCACTTCCTCGACGCCCAGTACAACGAGACGCCTCACGAGTCAGGGCCTCCGCATTTCAAACCCCTGAAATTCGATCGTTTCTAAAATTCAGGTTGCGCGGGGGATCGTAGTTTGATCGACGCTGGGGATGACCCGGAAAAAACGCCCCTGCAATACCTTGCTTGCCGCCGCTGCGAATTCTCAGCCGGGTCGCGATCACCGGCGCGGCGACGAAGACCGTCAATTCCCCCCGGTTCTCAACTGCCGGTCACAGTCGGGCACCCGGTTTTCCTTCCTTCAGATCTATGAGCGTAGATCTCTCAATTCTCGTACAGCACCAACTTCAAGCAGACGATCTGGTTCTTCTTCCAAGCCGAGTGAAGGCCTCGGCCAAGATGCGTCAGGCGGCTGAGCGTCTTTGGGGCGTCATGAAGGAGCGATGGAAGAAACTGGGGCTGTTGGATTCGTTTTTTGCTTTTACGGCCAATGAAAATCTAGCCGCTTCCGAGCTCGAAGCCGCATGGGCTCGTGGCGACACGCCCTCATTCGAGTGGGCGGGTTTCCACATTTACGCTGGCCGCCGAGCGATACATGCCACGCATTTGGAGAAATTGATCGGCTTCGTCTTGGACTTGGATCACCTGCGCCAACCGTTGCGGATGTGCGCTCTCGCGCTTGCTCAGGAATTGGGCTCCTCTCAAGTTGTGTTTGGACCGGATTCCGCGTCACCCTATGAACTTGCCTCGGAGGGGTTCATGGAAGGTCGTAGTCTTCAGGAGATTCTCCAAGTCGCAATCCAGCGATGTGGACCCCCTGCTCATGACATTCGATCAATGGCCGACGAGAACGAACAACTTGTGCTGGAGGGATCCTGCTATTTCGTCGAAACGGTCTCGGAATAGTCAATCGCGGGCGATGATTTGAAAAAGGGGTAGCTGGTACTCAGATAGTCCCACTGCGTGCCCCCGCAACTCTTCAATCCCGAGACCCTTTCCTCCAACTGCTCGGAGTTGGGTTTTCTGAAAAAGGCTCCTCGTCTGTCGCGGCACGCGGGCGCGCAGTAGCCATGCCCGCGGCCGCCACCAAAGCCGCCTCAAATTCCCAAGCCACCGCAGCCGCCAGCCCCCCCGAAGATTTCTCCTCTTGCTCGTTGACGCCTCCCTTCCGTGCGGGGAAGAAGGGATTCGGAGGAACAATGGCTCGGTTCAAAGTCGTTCTTTTACTTGCGCTCGTCGCTGGATGCGTCCGGGCGCCAAACGAAGGACGTGCTGTGGAAATTAACCACGGTGAGGAGGTGCTGAAGGCCCTCTGTGTTCCGTGTAAGCCTGAAGGCTCCGAAGCGGTTTTCTGGGCGGCGGTTGATGCTCCAGTGGCCGAGGAGAAGCTTGAGGCCCTGATGCGTGCACCGCAGAATGAGGCTGAATGGTTTGTCTCTCACCAGTACCACGCCGCCGTCTCCCGGCTGGTCCGCAAGGTTCGGTTGGGAGCCTTCGCTGCCTCGAAAGACCTTGAGCATGAATTGCCCGTCGTTCGCATCACAGCATTGCAATACATTTCGACAGCCGGTGATGCTCAGTTTGCGCCGTTGACCAGAAAGCTTCTTTCCTCGAAGGAGCCGTCTCTGATTCTCGCCGCGATTCATGCCTCGTTGAGTCTGAAGGACCGCGCCGCCATCCCGGAATTGGCTCGCCTTTCAGGTGAAGCAGATTCACTTGTTGCTGCTACGGCCAAGTACGCCCATTGCGTCCTGAATTCAGGAACCGAATGTCGCCGTCCGGGAGAGTCCATCAAGAAGATGTTTGGAGAGCGTCCAAGGCAAGACTCAGATGCGGCCTGCCGCGAATTAACGTCCGTTTTGGAAGGCGACGATGACAAGAGG
>JBQTKE010000224.1:0-4802 GCA_052386435.1 Myxococcaceae bacterium | reverse complement strand
GTTCGCGCTCAATTTGGGGGGGCGGGGAATTCGTGGGCTCGCCTGGTCCGAGGCGCGCCAGGCAATGTGGGTGCTCGCTGGCCCGAGGGCCAATGGAGGAACGTTCCAGCTCTACACTTGGAGCGGTGTCGAAAATGCGCCGCCGGCGCTTGTCCGCGCCGTGGAAGAGCCCGCGACCGGAAATCCCGAAGCGCTGGTCGCCTACGCAGGCTCCAAGGATCTTCAGATTCTGAACGACTCGGGAGGGAACACGGTCGGCGGAACGACGTGCAAGAGCGTTGGGGTGGATCAGAAATACTTCACGGATCAGACCCTCCGGCTCGACTGAACGCGCAGCGGCTAGAAGCAATGCCGGTCAGTTGAACGCCTATTGGTTAGGGCGCTCGCTGCGGTGGACCCATCGTCTATCTGGCGTGAACCGAGAGGCGTCACCCTTTTGCGACGCCCGTTGACGCATTCCCACTCACGTGTAAAACGCGCCGCTTCTATTTCACGGTTCCGGGAGAGTACCGATGAAGTTTGGAGCGCAGTTCTTGGCAGTGGCCTTGTCCTCTTTGACCTGGCTTGCATGTGGCGCTTCGAACGGCGTAGACGATGCCGATGGCACAGTGGAGCTGGCCCACCACCAGTTCAATCTGGCGGTGGTGCCGGCGGTAACGAATGTGGCACCCGGACAAGCTGCTCAGCTGGTTGCGAGTGTCACTGGCGATCAGCCGGTGGGAGTGGTCTGGACGATCGAGGGCGGCGACGGTCGCGCGCTGCTCGTTCCCAACGGCGCGAGCGTCACTTTCTGGGCTCCGCGTTCCGAGGGCGTGTACCGCGTCTCCGCCACGGCGGTGACCGACGCCACCAAGAAGTCCGTCTCGACGGTGGTGGTGACCAGCGCTCCGCGGTCTTCCATCCGCATTCATCCCGAGCCGGTGTCGAATAACGCAGTGGTCACGCTTCGACCCGCGGCTTCGCAAACCTTCACCGCCTACTCCATGACGGGTGTGAGCCAGAACGCGCTGGTTCCGGTTCCCGAGGCACGTTGGTCCATCGTCCCGGGTCCGTCTGTGGGCGGCCACCTGAGTGACGACGGCAATTTCACCGCGCCGAACGGACAGGGCACGGTCTTCATCTCCGCGGCGGTTCCGAGCGATCCGGCCCGGAGCGCGATCAAAGAAGTGCAGATCGCCACGTGGGCGCCACCATCTCTGGTCGTTGTCCCCGCGGTGAGCCGCATTCGTGCGTACGAGCAAATTCAGCTCAGCGCCCAGTCGTCCCATGAGTACCTCCCCGTGAGTTGGAGCGTGGTCAGCTCTGGCGCGTCCGTGACGCCCAATGGCGTCTTCACGGCTTTTCTACCCGGTGTGTACGTGGTCCGCGCGACGACCGGGCGGACCCCCGCGGCGCTCGGCACCATCGTCGTTCAGTAAGGGCAGTGCCCCGCTTTTCTCATGCTGTCCTCGCTGGGCTCCTCTTCCTGGTGCCCACCGCGGTTTCGTTTCAGACGGACGACGCGTTCGAGCCTCCCAAAGCAGCGCTGCTCGTCACTGCAGCGCTGTTGCTGTCTGCGAGAGCGGTTCTCAGACGAGAGTCGCTCTGGAACGGAGGCTCGCTGAGTTGGGCGGCGCTGGCTCTGGTGGGCTCGGCCGTTCTTTCGACCGCGCTTTCCGTGCACCCTGTCACCTCGCTGTGGGGCGCCCACGAGTCACGCGGCGGGCTCTGGCTCATCCTCGCCGCCTTCGTCGTCTTTCTGGCCAGTCAGACGCTTGAAGCAGAGGGGGCTTGGCGAACTGCGCTCTTCCTCGCGACGGCGGGCGTCGTGGCATTCGGGCTGATCCAGTGGGGTGGCGCGGATCCGTTTGAGTGGACGCGGACTGCAACTTGGTGCGATCGCCTTCGCCCTTTCTCGACGCTGGGCCACCCAAACCCGCTCGCGGGCTTCCTGTCGATGGCCGCGCCATTCGTCTTCATTTCAGGCGTGCGGTCATGGCGCGCTCGAAGGTGGCTGGAGACGGCAGCCCTCTGCCTGTTGCTCGTCGCATTGATCGTGCTGGCGGGAGCGACGGTCTCGCGCGCAGGGTGGATCGCCCTTGCGCTGGGGTTGGCTGTCACCGCCATCGCCATTCGTCCAGGGTGGGCACTGCTCGGCGCGGGCGCGTCCAGCGCTGTGCTTCTGCTTCTCGCGCCCAGCGCGATTCTGTTGCGCATGAAATCCTTTTTTGAGTCACCGACGCGCAACTTCATCTACGCGGCCGCTCTGCGCATCTTCGCCAAGCATCCCGTCGTGGGTGCGGGGGTGGACACCTTTCAGCTCTCCTTTCAGGGCGAGCGCTCGCCGGAATATTGGGCGCTCGAATGGGGCGCCACACCGCAGCGCGCGCACAATGACTTTCTGCAGCTGCTCGCCACGCAAGGCGCTCTGGGCGGTTTAGCCGCTCTCGTAGGCATTGCGCTGGCGTGCACCGTGCTGGCGCGCGCCTGGCGAACGCGGGAGCCTTCCACACGGCTGCAGTGCGCGGAGCTGGCGGGATGTCTGGGCGCCGCGTTCGTCCATGGTCTCTTCAACTTTCATGTCGCCGCCACCGCCACCCTGCTCGCGGTGGCGTTGGGACGGCTCGCGGCGCTTCAGAGAGGAACGCCCGTCCACCCGAGCGAACCGGCCGGTCCCTTGCGAGCGTGGCAGCTTGCGGTCCTGAGCGGGCTTTTCGCGACCGCGTTGCTCGCCGTCGTCTCGCCACTGGGTCAAAGCGTGGCGCTGAGTCGGGGTATACGGCAACAGGGAGATCTGGCGGTGGCGATTCGCGCCTTTGAACACGCCACCCACTGGGCGCCGTGGTCCGAGGCCGCGTGGACCCGGCTGGGGGCCGCAGCGGAACAAGCGGCGCGCGGCGGCACGGCGCTTTCCCAATACGCCCTCGCCGCGCACGCGTTCACACGCGCCACCGTGCTCTCTCCCACGGACGCGTATCCGCACGCCAACTTAGGCCGTCTGCTCGCCCGTCATCCCGCGCTCTCCTTGAGTGAGCGTCAGCAGCGCTCCGTCTCCGAATTCGAAGCGGCGCTGGAGCGCGATCCCTTCAACGCACTGATCGCGCTGGATGCAATCGAGACCGCCGTCAGTCTTCAGCAGCTCGACCGAGCCCGCGAGCAGTGCGAGAAGTTGCTCGGCAGCTATCCCGAGCTCGGGCTGGCGTGGAGCTGGTTGGCCTTCATTTCCCAGACACAAGGAAGGTCTGTCGAGGCAGAGGTGTTTCTCCAAAACGCCGCCACCGGGGACTGGCGAGGCGACGGCGCAGGGCAGCGCGCAGCCATCCAACGCTTGGAACAGGTGCTTCTCGCAGCAGGCCAACCCGTCCGCGCCGCCGAGTTGCACTTGCGAGCACGGAAGCCCCCGCAGGGTGCGTGCAGCTCCGACTAGAAGACGGGCTGCTCCAATCCTGGGAGCTTCCAAGAGGTGGCGGCGAATTCTTCGCTCTCTGCAATGCCGCTCGGGAGATCTTCCCCGCCCTCGATACCGCAGCCGGTCTGGGTCTGCCCGACCACCAGGTTGGCGTAGATGACCTTCTCGGGGCGATCAACGACGCGGAGGGGGCCTCAGCGGGACCAGAGGTCCGCCGCCCTGGCGCGGCGAACCGGTCGCAAATATCCAACCACCAGCGCGGTGAGCTCGTCTACGAGCTCGTCCTCGTCTCGGTTCCTGCGTTCGAGGATGAGGGCCTGGGTGACTGCTTCGAGGGCGCGCGCGAGCACGAAGGCCGCGAGCTCAAAATTCACCGGCCGGATCCCTGCACCGAAGCTCTCCAGAGCGGCGCGGATCATCTCCGCGGTCTTCCGGCTGAACTCACCCATCTGTCTCCTGCCCACACGCGAACTCTGCTCGGTGAGCACTGCGTGAAGCTTGGGCTGGACGCGGTGAGCCTTGATGAGGGCCCGGATCACCGCTCGCGTCAGGGCCTCTGGTGAAGCGCCGCCCGTGACGGTGAGCGCGTTGCTCAGGGTCGCCATCATCCGCTCGGAGTGACGCTCCACCAGCGCGGCAACCAAAGCTTCCTTGCTGGGAAAGTATTGGTACAGCGACCCGATGCTCACCCCGGCCCTCTGGGCGACGCGATTGGTGCTCGCCCGGTCGTAGCCCTCAGCAACCAGAAGCTGAGCGGCGGCCGTCAGAATGGCTTCGACCGTCTCCCGCGCGCGGCGCTGAACTGGCAGTTTTCGGGGAGAGGTCTTTATCCGTTCAGCCATCGATCTCTCCAGCAACTCTTAAACGCGAGCGATGACTCACATTATCAACGTCGATGTCGCTTGAGCGGGGATTCTCAGCCGGTGGACGCAGGACCCAGCAGCGTGGTTGCGGTCCGGAAGATCCTCATTCGCAGCCCAGCCCGCGGGCGGAGGGTGACGGTGGGCTCCAGCTCGACCTGCTGATTCGGACAGCTCGCAAGCTCGAAGCGCTGAAGGGTCATCGCCAGGATGAGCTGGGCCTCCATCATTGCGAAGTGGTTGCCGATACAGAGATGTGGCCCGCCGCCGAAAGGGAAGTAGGCGAAGCGCGGCAGCTTCGCGAAGCGCTCGGGAAGGAAGCGGTCGGGATCAAAGCGCTCGGGATTCACGAAGTACGCCGGATTGCGGTGGCTGAGATAGGGAGACACCGCGATCAGCGTCCTCGGCTGGATCTCGAACCCACCTATCTTGTCCGCGTTCAAGCTCCTCCTCGCCAACATCCAGACCGGCGGATAGAGCCGCATCCCCTCCTGAATGACGCGTGCCGTGTACTCGAGCTTTGGCAGGTCGTCGAAGGTCGGGAGTCTCTCTCC
>JBQTKE010000223.1:0-3724 GCA_052386435.1 Myxococcaceae bacterium | reverse complement strand
TCCAGCAGTCCCGCGAGTGAACCGACCGCGTACGGGGATCAGCCGCGAAGGCCAAACTCACTCCTCAGGATCAGGATTCGCGCGGGTAGGCTCTGACACTGCCCCTTCAGCGGTAAACTCACGCTAGAGACAGCGGGCAGCTAGAGACCGAGCATCGTGCCCCGCTCCTCTCAGGCCCTGAAGGCGCGCCACCCTAGCAGGCTTCAGGGCTCGACACCGAATGTCGAACTGACACTCCACGGCCCGGTTTGGGGACTCCCGTGTTAAGCGCTGTGAGCGATGGGTCGACGCCGGCACTCAATCGCGGACTGGTATCGGCGGCGTCCGCTTTATGCGGCCTTGGTCACCCTCTTGGCCTGTGGGGCTATGGGTGTGGCGGCGGTCGCCAGCCTCTGGGCCTCCACGCCGGACGTTGAGTCTTTGGTCACGCAGAATCCGCGCAGCACCGCGCTGATGGATCAACGGGTGCGCGAGGCGAAAAAGAAGGGCCGCCGGCTCAACCCGCGCCTCACCTGGCGGAAGCTGGACGAGATCCCTTCGCGCTTTCAGTGGGCGGTGCTGCTCTCCGAAGACGCGGCGTTCTTCGGCCACGAGGGCTTCGACTTCGACGAGCTGCAGAAGGCGGTGAAGCGGAACATGGAGAAGGGCGGCTACGTGCGCGGCGCGTCCACGCTCACCCAACAGCTCGCGAAGAACCTCTATCTGGGCACGGAGAAGAGCCTGCTGCGCAAGGCGAAGGAGGCGGTGATCACCGCCAAGCTGGAGCGCGCGCTCACCAAGAAACGGATCCTCACGCTGTATTTGAACGTCGTGGAGTGGGGTGATGGCGTGTTCGGCGCGGAGTCCGGTGCGCGGTCGCGCTTCAGCACCAGTGTGTCCGAGCTCTCCGTCGCCCAGTCCGCGATCATGGCGGCCATGCTGCCGGCGCCTTTGAAGACGAACTTGGATCATCCTTCCAAGTGGCTGGAGGGGCGCTCGTTCCACATCGTGGATCTCCTCTACGCGACGAAGAAGATCACCTCTTACGAGCGCGACGAAGCGCAGGATGAGCTGCGACGGATCTTCAGTCGCCGCACCGCCGCCGCGTTCGAGCCGCCCGAGGCTCCCCCCGAAGAAGCCGAGGACGAGGCGGAAGCGCTCTGAGCAGTTTCTGAGCAGTCGACGTTTGCGCGCGAGAGCGCTACGACGTGCGCCATGGCCCTTCCCGATGAGTTCAAGTCCGCGCAGGAGCGGGTGAAGACCCTCCCCAAGCGTCCCTCCAACGACGTGTTGCTGGAGTTGTATTCCCTCTACAAGCAGGCCACCGAAGGCGACGTTCAGGGCAAACGCCCGGGCATGCTCGACCTCGCCGGCCGAGCCAAGTTCGACGCGTGGACCGGGCGCAAGGGAACGGTGAAGGAGACCGCGATGCAGCAGTACGTCGCGCTCGTCGACCGGCTGCTGAAGGGCTGACCTGCCCCAGCTTCCTCGTGTGGCAGCTTGAAACTCCCACCGCCTGACCCTGCTGGAGCCCAGCTACTTCCACTCCATCCGCGTGGGCGACCTGATGAACCGCTTCAGCGGCGACTTGGGGGCCGTGCAGGAAATGCTCGGCTTCGGAATCCCCTTTCGCTCACGTTCATGATGCGGGTATCCACGCGATTGGGCTTCATTGTGCTGCTCGTGTTCCCGATCATCGCGGGCAGCCTTCTGCTGATGCTTCGAGTGATGGCGCGCCGCTACGCCGCCGCGCAGGAGCAGCAATTGCTCCTCTCCGCCAAGGCGCATGAGAGCTTCTCGGGAATCCGTGTGGTGAAGGCTACGCGTTCGAAGACCGCGAGCAGCGCGCCTACGACGCCCTCAACCGCGAGGACCGGCGACGCGCGCTCTCCTTGGCCCGCGTGGAGGGTCCGCTCTGGGCGACGGTGAGCTTGCTGAGGAACTGCGTCTTCGTCGCGGTGGTGGTGCTGGCGTCAAGCCGTTCCTCTTCTCACAGCCAATCCTTCCCCGCGCTGCAGCATCGCCCACCGACTGAGCACCATTCGTCACTGCGACCGCATTGTCGTGATGCGCATGGGCCAGATGGTGGAGCAAGGCCGACATGAGGAGCTGCTCGCGCGGGGCGGGTATTACCCTACCCTCTACCAATTGCAGTACGCGGAGCAGGAGGCTGCGTAGGCGGGGCCATCGCACCTTCCGCAGTCCAAGCGGATCGCGCGATAGCGCCAACCAATTGGCGTAAGAATTCAACAGTTCGCCGCGCTCCTTTCTCGGCCTACGAATCCTCGTTGTAAGAGGCTCAGGTCTTCATTTTTCTACGCGCTAAATCTAGGAGGTCTTTCGTGTCCGCAACTTCCGACCAGCTTGCTGCCCGGGCCTACGAGTTGTTCCTGCAACGGGGCGGCGAGCACGGCCACCACGACGAGGACTGGGCTCAAGCGGAACGCGAGCTCGGGGGCGTCTCGGTGGTTCTCACCGACACGGGGAAGAACAAGATCGCGGTCATCAAGGAGCTCCGCGTCATCACGGGGCTTGATCTTGAAGAGGTCAGGTCGCTCTCGGAGAGCACTCCACGTGAGTTGAAGCACGGCGCGACTCGGACTGAGGCGGAGCGTATTCGGCAACGCCTTACGGCGGTCGGCGCGAGCGTTGAGATTAGATCCTAGGGACCAAACCTTCTGGTGCCCACTCTCTCGCTGAAGCAGGTCGTGCTGCATCTGGGGTTCGAGGGGTTGCGATGCAGATCTCACGACCGCGAGCGGTTTTCGGTCCTGTTCTGGGCGCTGTGCTCGGCATCGGGGGGCGCATCGTTCGACAGCTGCTTCATTGCTTCGGCCTCCTCCCTGGAGATGCGGCGCGCCACGGGCATCGTCGTGCAGTTGGGGTTATCGAGATCCACGCCCGTGTAGTCGTAGACATAGAGCGAACCGTCGTCGACTGGCGGCCGCCGGTCAGAGAGCAGCGGGCCGATCGCGCGCCACGAGAGCTCCTCGACGATGTCGCGCATGGAGTCGACGCGGGTCGTCTCCCAGAGCAGCGCACTGATGATGAAGGCTGCTGCCTTGCGGTCGGCATCGACCGCCTTGGGTTGGAGTGCATCAAAGATGCGGAGAAACAACTGACGCCGTTCGAGGTCGGGTCGGCTGTCGATCACGCGGAGCACGGCGCGCCCTTTGTCAGCGAACACGGATAGCGAGTGCCAAAGCGCTTGGTGCCGAGCGCGAGCCTCGTTGAGCTCTCCGATGGCGTTTTCGATCATCTCGAGTACGCGCCTGAAGCAGTCCTCGGCGCAGAAGGAAACGAGCTGCTCGCGGCTGCCGAAATACCGATACAGCGCGGGTACGGAGACCTGCATGCGGCACGCGACCTCGCTGAGGGTCACTTCGTGCAGCGTTTCATCTGAACGCAGCAGAGCAACGCTTCGGAGAGAAAACTTTGAATCTCGCGGATTCTGTCCTTCATGCGGCCGCGCCAGAGCAAGAAGCATTCCCGACGAACCTCTTCATTCTCGTGGCGCGCGTGCGGCTCGGACCGTCCCACCAAGAAGACAGGCGTCTCTGTTCGCGTCCGCACAGCAGGGGTCAGCGAGTTGCCGGCCTAAAATCCAAGAGGGTATCGGAGTTGAACGAAGCCGCTTCGCGGCAGTAGGGGCTGGAGGGCAGCCGAAGCTCTGAGGAGGTTCGGACCTACTCCGTTGGGGAGCCTTTCCCGTAGACCTTGTGGAACCGAGACGCCGGTAGGCCCC
>JBQTKE010000222.1:0-4294 GCA_052386435.1 Myxococcaceae bacterium | reverse complement strand
GTTGTCCATGATGTAGCGAAGGATGTACGCGCGGATCCACCAGGCGGCGTAGCTGGAGAGCTTCACCCCTCGATACGGGTCGTACTTCTTCACCGCCTGCATCAAGCCGATGTTCCCCTCTTGAATCAGGTCGAGCAGCGCCAGCGGGTTGCGGTGGTACTCATGCGCGAGCTTCACGACCAACCGCAGGTTCGCCGCGACCAGCTTGTAGGCGGCCTTCACGTCCTGCGTCTTCACATAGTTGACCGCGAGGTCATGCTCTTCTTCGCGCGTGAGCAGCGGGTGACGGTTCACCTCGGCCATGAAGGCCTGCATCGGATCGCGACGGGAGATCTCGCCTGGTCCCGGCGCACGAATCAGCGCGCTCGACGAAGGCGCGGGCGTGGCCACGTCGACGTCTTCCAACTCTTCCGGCGCGGGCTCTCCGTCCAGCGCCGGTTCAGCAGGCTCCGCGTCCAGCCCTTCCGGCACCCGCTCAACCGGCGCCGCGTCGATCACTTCGCCTTCCACTTCCTTGGCCGACGCATCCGCCGCGGTGACCGGACGCGCATCGACCTTCGCGGGCTTCCGCAGCTTGCGCGGAGCTGCGGGCGTTTTAGGGGTCTTCGGTTTGCGAGGAGCGGCCATCCGTTTTGCTGTCTATAGCCGTCCTATATCCCTTGTTGCCATGGGATCTGCCCGGGGCTATGCCCGTCCGTAAACATGACTGATCCGCAAGCACCCTCGGTCGACGAGTCCGTGGCCGCTGTTCCGCCAATTGTCGAACGCCCCGCCGAATACATCTCCGACCTCAGCTTCGACGACCTGGGAATTTCCGAGCCCATTCGCCGCGCCCTCGCCGAGCGCAACTACACCCACCCCACTCCGGTGCAGGCCAAGGCTTACGGCCCCGCGGTGGCAGGCAAAGATCTCATCGTCCGCTCCAAGACCGGCACCGGCAAGACCTGCGCGTTCGGGTTGCCGCTGCTGGAGAAGATCGACGGCAACGACAAGGTGGTGCGCGCCCTCGTCCTCTGTCCCACACGCGAGTTGGCGCTCCAGGTCGCCGCGGAGATCGGCGATCTGGGCAAGTACAAGGGCATCAAGATCGCGACCATCTACGGCGGCGCGTCCATGAAGACGCAGGAAGACGCGCTGGAGGAAGGCTCGCAGATTGTCGTTGGCACGCCGGGCCGCGTGTTCGATCACATCCGCCGCAAGAACCTCAAGCTGGAAGAGTGCCGGCACGTGGTGCTGGACGAAGCGGACGAGATGCTGAACCAGGGCTTCTACGAGGAGGTCACGCGGATCCTCGACTACTTGCCCAAGGATCGGCAGGTGCTGCTCTTCTCCGCCACCGTTCCGACCGACATTCAGAACCTGATCTCCCGCTACACCACCAACGCGGAGACGCTGCTGCTCTCCGGCGACGTCTTCACCGTCGATCACATCCAGCACCTTCGCTACGAGATGTCGGACGCGTATCCGAAGCCGCGCAACCTCATCTACGTGCTGGAGATGCACGAGCCGGACAACGCGATCATCTTCTGCAACACCAAGGACGACACCGCGCTCGTCACCGCGGTGCTCAACCGCAACGGCTTCGACGCCGAAGTGTTGAACGGAGACCTGCCGCAGAAAGAGCGCGAGCGGGTGATGGCGAAGGTGAAGCGCGGCGAGGTCGCGTTCATGGTCGCCACCGACATCGCGGCGCGCGGCATCGACATCTCCGACTTGGGCTTCGTGGTGAATTACTCGCTGCCCGAAGATCCTGCCGTGTACTTGCACCGAGTCGGTCGGACCGGGCGCATTGGCAAGAAAGGGGTTGCGATCAACCTCACCTCCGGTCGCGAGCTCTCCACGCTGACCACGCTGGAGAAGAAGTACAACATCCAGTTCGAGAAGCGGCAGATGCCGTCCCCCGAAGAAGCGATCCGGATGTGGACGGATCGTCACGTCAAAGAGATCCGCGAAGGGGCCGCCAGCTCCGTTTATGAGGGCTACCTGTCTCTCGCCGGGCAGATCAAACAGCGCGGCGACGCGGATGATCTGATCGCGTTTCTGCTCAAGTACTTCTTCAGCCACCACCGCGTGGAGAAGCTGCAGTACCAGAGCCAGCTCGAACAGATGCGGCAGGAGCAGAAGTCACAGCCGCGACGTGAGAAGGAAGGCCGAGGCCGGGATCGCGAGCGTCCTCGAGAGCGCGAACGCCGACCGCGACGTGAAGAGACTGCGGCGCGGCCAGAGAACGGTGCTGCAAAAGCCCAGCCCGCGTCGTCAGAGGGAGCCGCAGCGAATGGTGAAGCGCGGCCTCCCCGGCAGCGTCGAGAACGCGAACGACGCCCCAGCTCCGCCGCTCCGCCCACGGAGGGACAGACCCGCCTCTGGCTGAACCTGGGCAAGGCAGAGAGCCTGGACGCCTCGGGCCTGGGTGGCGCACTCGAAGCACTGGGCGCTCCGTCCGGGAAGATCGGCCGCGCGGACGTGCGGCAGACGTACAGCTACCTTGACGTGGCGGACGCAGACGCCGACGCTTTCGTGGCGCTCAACGGGAAGTCGCATGGCGAGAAGGCTCTGAAGATCGAGCGCGCGAAGAAGCCGTAAAAACGGGACAGTGCAAGAAAACGGGGACAGGCTACTTTCGCCGGTGCCTGTCCGTGGATCTGAGAGCGAAAAGTCGCCCCCGTTTTCTTGCAGCTACGTGCGGGCGCGGCGGGCGCGGTGGTAATGCGACGTGCAGAGCCCCTTGGCCAGAACCGGCTTGCCGCATCCCGACTCCGCACAGGAAGTGCTCGCATCGCGGCGGCGCACCGTGGCGCGCAGACTGAAATCGTCCAAATCCGCGGGTTCGAGCATCGCTTGTCCCACAGCGACCAGTCGGTCAACCTGGCTCCGAGTCAGGCGCAGGCGTCGCGCGAGATCAGTGAGCTTGCCGTAGTAGGGATCGTCGTAACCGTCGCCCGGCGTTTCGCAGAAAAGGTCCGCGAGTGACACCTCGAGCGCGTCCGCGACGACCACCAGCGTTTCGTAGCTGGGGCTGCGCTCCCCGCGTTCCAGCAAAGAGGTGAAGCTCACCGAAATACCGCACCGCGAGGCGAAGTCTTCCTGAGTGAGCCCCTGCTGCTCCCGGAGGTTGCGGATCCGGCGCGCCAGCGCCTGCAGCATGTGGTGAGCGCGTTCCGCCCTCGGCTCCATGGGTCCGAAGCTTGTCATGGATCCGTTCTCCCACACTTGGCCTTCTCGCCTTTTTGTTAAGGTCGCTCGTCATGAGCTCAGCGGACGGCGCGACCTACTACTTCCGCAAGGCGGCGCGGCTGATGGATGTGGGCGAGCGAATTGAAACGCTCCTCGCCACGCCTCTGCGAGAAGTCAAAGCGCAGGTGTCGATCGAGCTCGACTCGGGAGAGATCCGCACCTTCTTGGGCTACCGCGTTCAACACGACAACAGCCGCGGCCCCATGAAAGGCGGGCTGCGCTACCACCCCGCGCTCGACCAAGCAGAGACCGTTTCGCTGGCCTCGTTGATGACGTGGAAGACCGCGGTGGTGAACCTTCCTTACGGCGGCGCCAAGGGCGGCATCACCTGCGATCCCACGACGATGAGCTTGAAGGAGTTGGAGCGGCTCACCCGCAAATTCGTGGATCAAATTCAGGACGTGATTGGTCCCACGCGCGACATCCCCGCGCCGGACGTCAACACCAACCCTCAGGTGATGGCGTGGATCATGGACCAGTACTCGAAGTACCACGGCCATGCGCCCGCGGTCGTGACCGGCAAGCCGCTGGACCTCTACGGCTCCAAGGGGCGTGAAGCAGCGACCGGGCGCGGCGTGCTCTACGTCTGCCGCGAAATTCTGCGAGACATTGGTCTGCCCGTGAAAGGCACGCGGGTTGCAATCCAGGGCTTCGGCAACGTGGGCTCACACGCGGCGCGCCTGCTGCACGAAGACGGTGGCCACATCGTCGCGGTCTCGGATCTCCACGGCGGCGTGCGCAACCCGAACGGCTTGGACATTCCTTCGCTCTTCGAGCACGTCAAGCGCTCCGGCACGGTGAAGGGCTTCCAAGGCGGAAACCCCTGCTCCAACGACGACGTGCTGGGCGCGGATTGTGAAGTGCTCATCCCAGCGGCGCTGGGCAGCGTGTTGAACAAGCGCAACGCCGCGGAGATCCGGGCACGCGTCGTCGTGGAAGGCGCGAACGATCCTACCGATCCAGAAGCGGACGAGATTTTTGAGAAGCGCGGCGTGCTCGTCGTCCCGGACATTCTCGCCAACGCGGGCGGCGTGACGGTCAGCTACTTCGAATGGGTGCA
>JBQTKE010000221.1:0-4510 GCA_052386435.1 Myxococcaceae bacterium | reverse complement strand
TTCACGCGGATCAGCAAGGACATTGTGATCGCGGTGAAGGCGGGCGGCCCCAACCCGGATTCAAATTCGGCGCTGCGTCGCGCCCTGCAGAACGCCCGCTCCGCCAATATGCCCAAGGACAAGGTCGAAGGTGCGATCAAGCGCGCCAGCGGACAGGAGACTGCGCACTACGAAGTGGTGTTCTACGAAGGCTATGCGCCCCACGGGATCGCGCTGATTGTTGAGACGGCGACAGACAACGTGGTGCGCACCGTGGCCAACGTCCGCGCGCCCATTCACAAGCACGGTGGCAGCGTCGGTACCAGCGGCAGCGTGATGTTCATGTTCTCCCACCTGGGCGTCTTCAGGCTCAATCCAGCGGGGCTCAACGTTGAAGAGCTGGAGCTCGACTTGATCGACCACGGCCTGGAAGACATGGGCATCGTGAAGAACGAGAAGGGTGAGGACCAGCTCGTCATGCACTGCGCCTTCAAAGACTTCGGGAAAATGCAGGCCGCCTTGGAAGCGCGAAACCTCACGCCCATCTCGGCAGAATCCGAGTACGTCGCGCAGAACCGCATCGAGCTTCCGGAAGACAAGGCGGAAGAAGTGTTGAAGCTCGTCGACGCGTTGGAGCAGGACGACGACGTTCAGCGCGTGTTTCACAATTTGGCCTAAGGCGAGGTCGACGCGCGATGGTGATCCCCGGTCTCCGCGGCATGTCGCTCAAGGACTTCTTCAAGCGGCTCTATCGGGAGTTTGAAGAGGACGCGGTGACCGACAGCTCTGCGCAGCTGGCGTTCTATTTTATCTTCGCGTTGTTCCCGTTTCTTTTCTTCATCGTGATGCTGAGCGCGTATCTGCCGGTGCGCGACGCCGCTCAGCAGTTGCTCGATCGTGCGTCGTACTTGATGCCGGAAGATGCGTACGTGCTGATTCAGCAGCACCTGGACACGTTGCTCTACCAGACGCGCCCGAAGCTGCTCACCGTGGGCGCGCTGGTCACGTTGTGGAGCTCGTCGCGCGGGTTGGATGCTCTGCGCAAGGCGATGAACCTCGCGTACGACGTGAAAGAGTCGCGGCCGTTCTTGCGCACGCAGACCGTCGCGCTGGGAATGACAATGGCGGGGGCGTCGGTTGTGCTGCTCGCGGTGGGCGCGTTCGTCGCGGGTTCGCATCTCGGGTTCCAAGCCGCGGAGCTGTTCGAGATGGGCACGGAGTTCTTGGTGTTCTGGTCCTATCTCCGCTGGCCCTTCACCGCCTCTCTGATCATGACGCTGCTCGCCCTGTCCTATTACTTCCTTCCGGACGTGAAACAGGAGTTCAAGTTCATCACTCCCGGCTCCGTGCTCGGCACCTTCATGTGGCTGCTGGGGACGTGGGGCTTCTCTCAGTACGTCTCGCTGTTCGGGAAGTACAACGCGACGTACGGCTCACTCGGCGGAGTGATGGTGCTGTTGCTTTGGCTCTACGTCGGTGGCTTGGTGATCATCACCGGCGCGGAGATCAACGCGATCATCGAGCACGCGTCGAGCGACGGAAAAACCAAGGGCGCGCGTGTGGCAGGTGAGGCGCCGGCGCCGTTGTTAGAACGGCCGAGCGCCTCTCCGCCGGGGGACGCGAAGAGCGCCGCAGTCGCGAAGCGGACGCGTTTTCGCTGGTGGAAGCGAGCCCACCCAGACGGCTAACAACGCCTCGCCTTCGAAGGAGCTCGTCGGTCGTAGCGGCTTCAGTGCGCAATGCCTCTCTATAAAGCGATGCGAACGTCGGCCCACGCATCGCGAACCGCTTGCGCCTCGAAGGAGCTGACTCCGAATCGGTGTTCTGCTGCCCGCACTGTGAGCCTTGCCCAGCCTTTGATTCCGGTGGTTCGCCGCAAACCCTCAATCGCTTCGAAGGTCACTGTAGCAGTCGGCTCCAGACCGATACGTTCGACCATCACGCGGTGTGCGTTGCTGACGATGCCGCCATGCACGTGGACGCCGCCCATGTCTTCCCACCAGCGGACAACGCCAGATCGAAGGTCGTCCGCCGTCGAAGAGAGCGGGACCGCTCTTCGTTTGAACTCGCCGACCCGCGTCGTCTGCCAGCTGGGATCCAGCAGACTCATACCGTGCGCGCGTTCGGCGGGGTTCTTTCCCTCGAGAGCGAGTGCGAGCGCGGCGACGACCTGCGCGACGCCTTCGCCCACGCGACCGGGTCCAAATCCCGCCAGCAGCCCCGGAAAACCGACCGCCTCGCGAATCTGGTGGTGGGTGCCCTCGTGGATGGTCGTCTCCAGCGTCTCCAGGCGCGCCCTCTCGGGCGAGAGCTTCGCGATCGCCGCCGAGCCGATGGAAGCGGTTCTGCTTGTGGGCGAGTAGAACGAATCGCCCCTGCCCGGCTTGATGCGCAGCCGCGCTAGCCGATCACGCTCCGGTGAGACGCGAGTCTGGAGAGACTTTGCGAGCTCAAGCCCCTCGTCGGTCCATTGGCGGAACGACTCCGGATTGACCAGTGGGATGCACGGAGCCTGAGTGAGGCCGTCCCCACGAGCCTTCCGTGGCCGAAGCAGTGGAACCTGAAGAAGGAGCGGCGTTCTCATCCATCAGAGGTTATCCGCCGCAGGGAGAGGGAGTTTCTCCGCGTCCCTCCGGTCAAATTCTAAGGAGCAGCGAGACTTTTGGAGTTGTCGGGCCGCAGGGTGCCCCAGAGCTCCCGTGAGGCCTGCTCGCGAGCGGGAACCGCGTCGTTCCCGCTCGTAGCACCGCAGACGCAGACTACTTCTGGCCCGCAGGGGCCGAGCTTCCCGCTGCGGCCTGCAGCTTCTGCTTCACCGGCGCCAGACGCTGCGCGCCAGTGTCGGTACCTCCCAGCCGGTTCTGCGCGATGTACTGATTCACGTGCGCGATCCGATCGTCGGTCGCGGGGTGAGTCTGCAGGAAGGTGAGGATCTTGGGCGTCTTTCCCTGCTGTGCCTGCAGCTTTTGGAAGAAGGTCACCAGCCCGTGCGGATCGTAGCCAGCGGCGCTGGTGTAACGCGCGCCGTACTCGTCCGCTTCCTGCTCTTCACCGCGCGAGTGCGCCAGCAACACGCCAGTTCCCGCAAGCTGCGCGGCAATGGCCGCGATCTGGTTCGGGTTCTCGCCCAAGGCGAGTGACGTCACGGTCTGAAGTCCGTACTGGTTCACCAACGCGCGAGCACTGTGGCGACCCACCACGTGCCCCGCCTCGTGTGCCAAGACTCCGGCGAGCTCGGCCTCATTGTCCGCAGCGAGCAGCAGACCCGAGTACACGTAGAGGTGTCCGCCCGGCACCGCGAACGCGTTCACCTGCTTCGGATCATTGATGACCTTGATGTCCCACGGCACGTTCGGGCGATCGCGCTTGGCAAAGGTCAACAGCTTGCCCGCAACCTGGTTCACGTAATTCACGACGGTGGCGTCGGTGAGGTACTTCGTACCCTGTTTATCGAGCTCTGCCTGCACCTGCGCGCCGAGCTTGGCCTCGTCCTGATCCGAGACCAGCAGCTGCGCGACGCTCTTCTCCGCGGACGCGCGTTGGTGGGCACTGCAACCGGCCGCGATGCTTACGCCGAGGACGACGGAAATGAAACGCATACGGAGAACCCCCTAAAGACACGACGGAAAGGCGCGGAAAGGCGCAGGGTTAAGCATTCTTCGGCAAGCGCGCAACCAAGCACCTGCGCTTTCGTTTGCCCTCGGCCATCGCGAACTTCCTTCTTCAGGAGGTCTCGAAGGACCATGCCCAGTCCGGGGTCAGGCTTTACACTCTTACACTCTGGGCGCGGAGCTCATGCATAACCCGTTCCGCTGAGTGTAAGTGTTTAAAGCCTGACCCCGGAGGCGTGTAACCCCGGAGCCTCCGGAGGAACATGCCTGAGCTTCCTGAAGTTGAGTTCGCGCGTCTCAGTCTCTTGCGCTTCTTCAAGGGTCGCAAAGTGGTCCGCACGGAGGCCGAACGAAAGTCGCGCGTCTTCCGCGGTGCAAAGGATCCGCGTGCGTTCGACCGAATCCGCGGGAAGCTCACCTTCGCGGAGCGCAAGGGCAAGTACTTGATGCTGGGCTTCGAGAAGGGTGGAGTACTGGCGCATCTGGGCATGACGGGGAAGTTCGTGCTCCGTCCGCCCAAAATCGCCGAGCCGTACAGCAAAGCACGCTGGCTGCTCGACGACGGCAAGGTGGTGCACTTCCGAGATCCACGGATGTTCGGTCGGATTGAGCCTGTGTCTGCGACGGAGGTGCGAAGCCTTCCTGTGATTCAAGCCCTCGGCCGTGATCCTTACACGGAGGGACTGACAGCGGCGCAGCTCGAGGACGCGGTCGGCCGGTCAGGACAGCCTCTGAAAGTCGCGCTCATGGATCAAGGGCGCATCGCGGGACTGGGGAACATCCACGCGGCGGAGGCTCTGTACCGCGCGAAGATTCATCCCGACCGCAAGCCAACAAGTCTGGAGCCGGAAGAATGGAAGCGTCTCACGCAGGGTATCCATGCGGCTTTCAAGTTCGCGCTCGAAGCAGAGGACGGCGAC
>JBQTKE010000220.1:0-13723 GCA_052386435.1 Myxococcaceae bacterium | reverse complement strand
TCCGCCACGGGCGCGGCGCCCTTGGCGAGCGGCTCGATCCCCTTGCGCGCTTCGAACATGGACTTGATGCAGCCAATGCCGGCAGGCGTCAGATTCTCACCCTGGACGTCGTAGGCCACGCCCGTATCGCTCACGGTCGCGGTGATGACGGCCTTGGTGTCCTTGGCTGGTCCGCGGTTCGCAGGGTCGACCATGCACTCCATGACCTCCGGGCGCGCGCTGACCAGGTAGCCGATGATCGACTCTTTAGACGCCGGCTTCGGAACCTCAACGGTTCGCGGCGAGCAGTTCGCGAGATCGAAGTAGCTCTGGTTGGTGATCTTCTGCCGCTCGCTCTTCTCTCCTCCCGAGCTGGCAGAACCGGTGGTGGCACAGCCCGCGAGCAGACCCATCGCGGCGACAGCAGCAGCGGTACGACGCATCGTTGCCTCTCCTGAAAAGGGACTGGAGCTCACCCCCAGGCCCACAGGAGTCGGCTACCTATCAAGACCTTCGGCGTTCTTCAGGTCTTTTAGACGCAGGCCATTCTTCTTCAGGAGCCGGTAGAGGCTCTGCATGGAAAGTCCCGTTTTTTGTTCAGCAATTTGCATGTCGAACGCGGCGTTCTTCATGACTTCGGCGAAGTAAATCCGCTCGAAGTCCGCGAGCACGCGATCCTTGGCCTCGTGGTACGGCATTCCGGACACCAGCGTCCCGACTGACTTGGGGGGCTCTTCGCCCTTCTTCGACGGGGTGGCCAGGAAGTCCAGCCAGTTGGTGTTCCCGGTCTCCTGCATCAGCGCCGCGCGCTCCAGCACGTTGCGCAGCTCTCGAATGTTGCCCGGCCACTCGTAGCCTTCGAAGAGGCTCAAGGTCTGCTGGCTGAGCTCGAACGGGATGCTGGTGCCTTTGAGGATGTGCTGCGCCAACACGGGGATGTCCGTGTGGCGGGTGCGCAGCGGCGGCATTCGAACCTTGGCCACCGCGAGCCGGTAGAAGAGGTCCTTGCGGAACTTGTCCTGCCGCGCCTCTTCCTCGAGGTTACGGTTGGTGGACGCGATGATGCGGACGTCGACCTCTTTGCCGCCTGGGAGCTGACGCGCATCGATCACGCGCAGGAGCTTGGGCTGCAGCGCCAACGGCAGCTCGCCGATCTCGTCGAGGAAGACGGTCCCGCCCTTGGCGGCTTCGAAGACACCCAACTGCTCCGGCTCTGGGCCCTTGCCGAACAGCTCGCGCTCCGCGGCCTCTTCGGTGATCAGGTTGCAGTCGACGACTTTGAATGGCAGGTGGCGACGGCCGGAGTGCGCATGCACCGCGCGCGCGGCCAACTCCTTTCCGGTCCCGGTCTCGCCCTCGATGAGGAGGTTCATGTCCTCTCGCGCGACGCGCCGAAGCTCCGCGAAGAGCGCGCGCATGGGCTCGGAGTTGCCGACGATGTCGCCGAACGTGTCGGCGCCGGCGAGCTCGACGTCGGTGGCCTTCGCCTGCTGCTTGATGGCCAGCTTGGTCTTGCCCAGGCTCAGCTTGTCGCCGGGTTCGACGAAGGCTTGAAGGACCTGACGCCCTTCCACCCAGGTCCCGTTGCGGCTGCCCAGGTCTTTGACGAGCAGCCCACGTGAAGTCCGTTCGACTTCGAGGTGGCGGCGGCTGACGGTGGGATCGGTGAGGACGAGGTCGTTGGCCGTGTCCGAGCCAACCCGAATCAGCGTCTCGAGCGTCTTCACCTGCTTCCCCTTGTCGGGGCCGGCGCTGACTTCGATCGCCCATTCCTTGACTTGAACGGTTGAGGATTTTCCGGCGGGGAACGCGACCGCTTCCGTTACTTCACCAGGAGGTCCAGACGGCTTTTCCATGGGTGGCTCCGACAAAAGTTCGGCAGATGTTCTGCGTAGGAACGCTTCTTAGCACCAAGAGAGCCAATACTTGCGCGGGCTTTTGGCGTTGTTTACACGAGATCGGGTGGACAGCCTCGGTGGGTACCTCACCCAAACGCCTTCGACCCAACCGCTGCGCATCGCGGTTTTCCTGGGCGTGCTGCTGTTGACAGCGGTGCTCGAACGGCTGCAGAGCGAGCTCCGCGCGGATGAGCGCTCCACCTGGTGGGTCTCCAACGGCCGCGACGTGCTCAACGTCTTCGCCGCGGGCGCCTGTGGGCTGGGGCTTTGGGTGCTGGGGTTTCGCGGGCCGCTCATCCTCTGCCTGGCCATCACGCTGACGGTGGTGCTCAGCCTGATCCAGGCGGGCGTGGTGGACAGAAAGTGGCCGCCACCCGTGTCGCTGGCAGTGGCGCTGATGGTGGGGTCGCCGGTGGCGCTGGCGCCTGGGTGGTTTGCAAAGATTCTCCACTCCCTGTTGGTGATGCTGTTCGCCTGACTAGCTGGGGAGGTTCTTCGCGGTGTGGTTGTGCATCTGAATCTGTGCGGCGTCCGGTGCGGCGAAGAGGGTCTGGCCGTCCGAGTCCGCGCGTTCTGCCAAGGCGCGCTTGCGATCGCGCAGGGCTTTGAGCGCATCGACTGCGGCGCGGGCCTCCGGAGTGTTGGCGCCCGGTGCGAGCACGGCGAGCGCTTCTTCAAT
The DNA here is from genome assembly GCA_052386435.1 of Myxococcaceae bacterium. Taxonomy (GTDB): domain Bacteria; phylum Myxococcota; class Myxococcia; order Myxococcales; family Myxococcaceae; genus JBQTKE01. The sequence continues at coordinate 11,167 of JBQTKE010000220.1, read as the reverse complement.
TAGGTACGCGTCGGCGACATCGCGGGTGCGCATGTACTCGACCGCTTTTTGGAAGAGGTCGAAGAGATCCTTGAGTTCGTCGTTGTGACGCAGCTTCCGCATCTTCGGGAAGTGCCCTTCCGCGAGCACTGCGATGTAACGGGTCATCACGTAGATGGGGCCAGCGACGCGGTGGGTGAGCAGCAGGGCGAACAGGCCCATCACCGTGCCGGTGGCGAGCGCGGTCGCGAGAATGGCCGCGGCCATGGTGGGGACATCCGCATTGAGCCGGCGCCAGAGCTCCGGCGGGAGCGCCACGTCGCGCAGCGCGGACTGCAAAACTTCATAGAGGATCGCTCCGCCCACCAGCGCCACCGCGAAACCGGCGACCCCAAAGATTAGGGCGTACTTGAGCTGGAAGCCGCGGTCGACGAGGTACTCGCGTTGAAGACTGCTTCGGTACGACTTGGCGGCTTGGGGCATGAGGCGAAAGTTTAGCTGAGCCGCCGGGCCCTTCCAGGCACAGGTCCACGGCGTGTGTGGGCGCGGCGGGGCATGGAGGATTTTGCCCACAAACGAGTGTTTCAAAAGACAGGTACCTTGCCTCCCGCACTGCTCAGACAGAACAATCGAGTCTCGTCCTTGCGGAAAGGAGCACCTGATGTCAGAGGGGGATCCCGTCAGCCCCGCTTCGAAGCGCCGTCCCGCGGCGTCATCGTTGCAGGGGTTGTTTGAAGAGGATCAAGGTCATCCGGTGCCACCTCCCGAGTCGGCCGCCTCGTCGCTCGTCAGCGCTGGTCAGTACGACGGCAGAGCTCCGTGGCCCAGTGGCATCCCGGACCTGACCGGTGCGCTCGCGATTCTGCGCGGTGAGGTGGAGACGCCGGTGCCGTTGCGGCCGCAGACTGAAGCGTTTTTGCGCGCGCTCTCGTCCGAGTTTCGGGATTTTCTCACCGACACTGCCGTGGAGCTTCCGCCCGAGCTCGCCCTGCTGGCGAGGGCGGCCGCGGTGCGCTGGCGGGTCGCGGTGGCGTTGAGCACGTACCGCCCGAGTACGCGAACGGACGCGAATGCGATTGAGCTGCTCTTCAGTGAGCTGGATCTGATTCTGACCGAGCTGCGCGACGTGGGCGCGGATGCGCCGGACGAGCTGCAGGCGGACTTGGGCGCGGAGCGGGTGGCGCTCGCCAAGGCTGCGGTGGATCTCTCTGAAGCCTTGCAGTCCGAATCGAAGCAGGCCGCGCACAAGGCGGTGCAGGCCAGCGCGGAGAAGTACAAGACGCTCGCGCCTACACGAACGGGGCGCGGAGCTTCACGCGCGATGCCCGGATGGAAGCTCGTGGTGTTTGTGCTCCTCGTAGTGGGCGCACTCGGAGCGGGCGTGTTCTTCGGACTGCCTCTGCTCAACGAGCGGCTGCATCCCGCGCCCATCTCGATTCCGGTGAGCACCAAGCCGGCGGCGCCCGCGGAAGTGAAGCCGTCGCCCCCCGCCCGACCGAGTGAATCACCCGCGCCGGATCGAGCCCCGCCAACGAAGTGAAGCGCTCGCGCCCGATCGTCCTCAGCCGCTGAACGAAAGCGGCTGTTCGCTGGATGAATCAGGCGAAGTGATCGCGCACCCGCGCGCGTTCAGCTGGCCACGGCGTCACGGGTCTGAGCCACGACGCTTCAGAAGTTCTCGAAGAACTTGACCGTGTTGCCTGGCCAAAAGAGGGGAAAGTCGAGGCCGACCTTGTCCTCAAGTCCCTCATGCTCAACGGACGTGAGCCGACCTTGAAAGTCTTCCAGCGTCATCCGCTCCACGCGCCCTTGAGGATTGAGGTAGAGCACGAATTCCTGCTCACCGACCTTGTAGAAGTCTTTCACCGCGACCTGGTGGTTCGTGATGAAGCTCCAGTGGATTCCAACCACTGCCGGGCGGCCGGCTTCGACTTCAGCGCGCACCACGTCAACGCCGTCATCTGCGCTCACAAACGGAATCACCCGTTCGCCACGCATGGGCCGCTCGTAGAGCCCGGACATTAAGAACGCTAGTCCATCGGGGGTAGAGCCCGCGTTCTTGTCCGTCGCATTGACGTACCCGCCCTTTTCGTTGGCGACGTTCATCATTGCCGGCTGGACGAGGCGCTGGGTAATCGGCCGGCCGCTGTGGTCGTCAGGAATGGTGTTGGGCATGCGCGCGAGAACGCCACCGCCTGGCATCAGATACTCTCCCGATGGGCTGGCGAGACCCGCGATGACATCGAAGTATTTTGTCGAATCCCGCTCCGCGAGATCCATTCCCACTGCGGTTGGACCGCACGTGTTTTTGTTCCGCTGGTTGATCGCTGACGGTGTCGCCATCTCCTGAAGCAGACTTCTCACCAGCTCACCGCGATCAATGCCTTGCGCCAGAGGTGCTGACGACGACAACTGGGAGAGACGAGAAAGGAGGACACCCGGGAGTTTTTCGTTCAGGAGCAGCACCTGCAATGAAGCCATCGTCCTGAGGTCATTGCCGACGTAGGTCTTCAAAGCCACGTACTGTTGCCGGTCCGTGGGGCTCAAGTGGGTCACGGCGATGTTCTCTTCGGGAACCACCTTCGCACTGGCTGCCCGCATCGCGTTGAGCGCCTCCGCCCGAAGCGTTCCGCCCACGTCGGGCGCATCCACCATCGTGTCGATGTCCCTCTGAGTGTTGGGATCGGCTTTGCCGCCTTCCAGCGCAGTCCAGAGGGCTCGCTCCGCGTCCGAAGGCGCTCGGCACTTTCCACCAAGGCCCGGCAACCGGCTGGGTGGGTTGAGGACGTGACCTTCCACGTCGTGGATCACGGGAAGCTCCGAGCAGAGCTTCACGTCTGGTCCGAAGCGAATGTCTCTGAGTGCCCAGCCCAGGCCGCTCACGACACTGACGCCACTCAGGGCAGCGGTGACTCGCCGCGGAACGCTGAAGCGGCTTTCTGCTTGGGGAGAGGCTCTAAGAAGCTGGGGCAGACGGATGGCCATTCCTGATTGTCCGAATCGCGCCCAGTGCGATTTGTCGCGAAATTGCCAAGCGCCATGACCTTCGACCCTTCGACCCTGAAAGCGCAACTCTAGATGGCAGCTCACTGACGATAGGGAAAGCAAACGCCCACTCAAGGAGCCCAGTCATGGCCAAGGTCGACCCGAACCGCAGCATCCCCATCTCTCAGATTCTCATCGAGCAGAAGCGCGTGCTCGCGGCTAAGATCGACGCGAGGTCAGCGCGTCCGGACGGCCGAATCAGCATCGCGGAGATCCGCGCCTCTCCAGAGCTGTCCGAGGTCAGATGGGGCAAGCTGTTCGAAGATGACTTTCAGGCCGCCTACGCGATCGAGTCAGACATCTTGAACCCTGCGATTGAGCACGACCCCACCAAGTTGGGTTACTTCAAAGGCGTCTGGGAGCGCGCCAACGACCAGTGGGACGACTGAAGTTGGGGATGCAATAGCCTTCAGCGCAGCAGCTCGTCCAACTTCCCCGCGTTGTTCAGCGCGGCGAGATCCGTGTACCCACCCACGTGTTCGTCCCCGATGAAGATCTGCGGAACGGTGCGCAGGCCGTTGGACATCTCGACCAGCTTGGCCCTCATCGCGTCATCTCCCTCGACGTTGATCTCCTCGTAGGAGACGCCCTTCCTGCCGAGCAGCTCCTTCGCTCGGACGCAGAAGCCGCAATGGTTGGTCGTGTAGATGCGAACAGGCTTCATGGCTTTCGTTGCCTCCGTGATTCGTAAAGGTAGCGACGGCTGTCCCACGGTGCAGCCCGCACGGGAACGGCCCCCGACGCAGGAGCGCCGGAGGCCGTGTGATTGACCCGAAAAAGCGGGGTCAACGCGGGCTTACATGCCCATGCCGCCCATACCGCCCATGCCACCCATCCCGCCGCCGCCGCCCGCACCCTTGGGCTCGTCGTCCTTGGGACGCTCGGCCACCATCGCTTCGGTGGTCAGCATCAGGGACGCCACGGACGCCGCGTTCTGCAGCGCGCTGCGGGACACCTTCGCGGGGTCGATGACGCCGGCCGCCAGCAGGTCCTCGTAAGCGCCGGTCGCGGCGTTGAAGCCGAACGAGCCAGTGCCTTCCTTGACCTTGTTCACGATCACGGAGCCTTCCAGGCCACCGTTGCCGACGATCTGACGGAGGGGCTCTTCAAGCGCGCGCTTGATGATCTCCACGCCGAACTTCTCGCCTTCGGCCCAGTCGCCCTTCTCCAGCGCCTTGAGGCAGCGAATGAACGCCACGCCACCGCCAGGGACCACGCCTTCTTCGACAGCCGCGCGGGTCGCGTTGAGCGCGTCCTCGACCCGAGCCTTCTTCTCCTTCATCTCGGTCTCGGTGGCCGCGCCGACGTTGACGACGGCAACGCCGCCCACGAGCTTCGCCAGACGCTCCTGGAGCTTCTCGCGGTCGTAGTCGCTGGTGGTCTCTTCGATCTGCGCGCGGATCTGCTTCACCCGAGCTTCGATCTCCTTCTGCACGCCAGCGCCGTCGCTGATGGTGCTGTTGTCCTTGTCGACCGTGATCCGCTTCGCGCGGCCCAGGTCGTTCAGGGTGAGGGTCTCCAGCTTGATGCCCAGGTCCTCGGCGATCATCTTGCCGCCGGTCAGGGTGGCGATGTCCTCAAGCATGGCCTTGCGGCGGTCGCCGAAGCCAGGGGCCTTGACCGCGCAGGTGTTGAGCACGCCGCGGATCTAGTTCACTACCAGGGTCTCCAGCGCCTCGCCCTCAACCTCTTCAGCGATGATCAGCAGCGGCTTGCCGGAACGCGCAACCTGCTCCAGCACAGGGAGCAGGTCCTTCATGTTCGAGATCTTCTTCTCGTGGATCAGGATGTACGGATCCTGAAGGACGACTTCCATCCGCTCCGGATCGGTCACGAAGTACGGCGAGAGGTAGCCGCGGTCGAACTGCATACCTTCAACCACGTCGAGGGTGGTCTCCAGACCCTTGGCCTCTTCAACGGTGATGACGCCTTCTTTGCCGACCTTCTCCATCGCGTCCGCGATGATCTGGCCGATGGTGGTGTCGCCGTTGGCGGAGATGGTTCCGACTTGGGCGATTTCCTTGTTGCCCTTGGTCGGCTTCGCCATCTTCTTCAGCTCGGCGGTGATCGCCGTGACCGCCTTGTCGATGCCGCGCTTGATGTCCATCGGGTTGTGACCCGCGGCCACCAGCTTCGCACCCTCGCGGAAGATCGCCTGCGCGAGCACGGTCGCGGTGGTGGTGCCGTCGCCGGCCACGTCAGAGGTCTTGGACGCGACCTCCTTCACCATCTGCGCGCCCATGTTCTCGAACCGGGTCTCCCGCTCGATCTCCTTGGCGACGGTCACGCCGTCCTTGGTGATCGTGGGGGAGCCAAACGACTTCTCAATCACGACGTTGCGACCCTTGGGGCCGAGCGTCACCTTCACCGCGTCCGCGAGGACGTTCACGCCGCGCAGAATCGCTTCGCGCGCGCGGACGTCGAAAACAATGTCCTTAGCCATTTGAAATTCTCCTTGGGAATCTTTGGGAAATTAGAGTGCTGCGAGAGGGAATTACTTCTCGATGATTCCGAGAACGTCCTCTTCGCGGAGCATCAGGAAGTCCTTGCCGTCGATCTTGATGTCCGTGCCGGCGTACTTGCTGAAGAGGACGATCTCGCCTTCCTTGATGTCCAGCGGGCGAACCTTGCCGTCCTGGAGGATTTTGCCGTTGCCCGCCGCGATCACCTTGCCCTCGACCGGCTTCTCCTTGGCGGTGTCCGGGATGATGATCCCGCCCTTGGTCTTAGTCTCTTCAGCGACGCGCTCGACGATCAGGTGGTCGTGCAGGGGACGAATCTTGGCCATTGTGCTTCTCCTCACATGTAGGGGAACTGCGTTTTTGGAGGCCCGCATTTAGCAGTCGATGGAGCCGAGTGCTAACGCAAAGCCGCGCGGATAATAACCGTGGCGATCGATCCGTCAAGGCGACCAGGCGCTTCTTTTTCCGTCGCTAATCCACAGGAACGCCTGGACTTTTGTCGCGTTGTCCGGGCGTGCTTCAGCACTCGTACCCGCTGAGCGCCAGGCCGCGATTGGCACTCGTACCCCTCGAGCGCCAATGTAACCCTCTGTATTTGTTCGGGCACTTTTGCCGACGAGGAAGGCTGTTGGTACCTTTTAGAAGAGCCGGCGGGTGCCGAAGAGGTGCTTAGGAGGCGAAGGAATGAGCGGTTTGTTGACGGTGAGCTCGCTGAGGGAAGTCTTCAAAACGCTTTTGGAGGAGGCGGCGAGCAGACAGCAGGTGGAGATGGCGCAGGAGACAGAGTTTTACTTGGTCAATCTTCTGTCCGAGTTCGTGACCGTCGAGAAGCTGTTCAACGCGGAGGACAAAGGGCCGGAGCCGCTGGCGGTGCTTTACCACCGAGCGCTCCAGCAAGAACGAGAAGAGCGGATCCGAACGCTGCGTCGACTGGGCGACGTCTCGCTCTACACCGTGGGCTTCTTCGGCGACTTCCTGCGCGAGCGGGTCGTCGGCCCGGACTACTACATCCAGATGGGAGGCGCGGCGTACGAGCAGGTCGCTTCGCTCTCGCCCAACACCGGCTTCGCGATCGTGTACCGCGAGCTGGGTGCAAGGTTTCGTCCCGTGGCGGCGGTGCTCGAAGAGATCGCCGCGCGCGGCTTGGTCGCCACCGGTCCGGAAGGGGCGCTCAAGGTCTACGAGAGCTGGGTGCGCAGCGGCAACCATCGCCTCGAGAAAGTCCTGGTCGATTCAGGCGTGGTGGTTCCGAAGAACGGAATGCCGAACTGAGGAGCCGCCCCGTGCTGGTCGCCCAAGTTCAAGAGCATCTGGAAGCCATCTACGGCATCAAGTGCGAGCACCGCGCGAATGACTTCGTGGTGGACGATAAGGTCGCGTCTTCGCTCGGGCGAAACGTGCAGGCCAACGAAGAGCTGCTCATCAAAGAAGAGAACGGTGAGCTCTTTCTCTCGCTCTATCTGGACCCCGCCCTGCTCGAGCGGCTGCGCACGGCCGCCCCGGAAGCGCTGCTCGATTCTGAGCTGCGTGGCTACTGCGAAGTGGCCGAGGGGGTGTCGCACTTCCTTTATCTCGCTCACGTTGCCGATCAGGATCGCCAGGTCTCGCTCCTGGAGTTGGAGACCCAGGCGGAGGTCGACAAGTTCGCCACCTGCGTTCTGTACAGATGGGGGGAGGGGGCTCCCGCCTACGCCAAGCATCTGATGCATCGCCTCTTCGACGATGTCCGCTTTCGCGAGACACTCTCCTCCGACGAGCGGTGGCGCTACGAGCAGGCCAACCGGGTGGCTCGGGCGTTCTGTAAGCGACTTCTCACGTCGATCACCGCGCGCCGCCTGGACAAGCTGCTCTCAGAGTTGCGCTACGCGTACCGGTTGGGGGCTGAGGCCAAGCTCCGTCACTTGTCCGCCGTTAACTAACGGTGGCGCAGGCAGGTCGTCCGCCGCCGGGGGAGGAACCACGCTCGGACACTCTGCCGTCAGGAAGCAACCCCAGAATCAGGGGTAAGCGTCGCTCCCGTCACTGGGAGCCAAGCTCCGCCACCGGTGATCGTAAGTCGCTGCTGGCGCCAGTTGCGCCCCAACGCTACCTTTCAGGGCATGGGTCGCGAGCACTCCGCCGGAGGTGTGGTCGTTCGCGAGCACAACGGCGAGCTCCAGTTGGCCGCCATCCGTCCTCGCGGAAAGCAGGTGTGGGCGCTCCCCAAGGGTCACATCGATCCCGGGGAAGAGGCCCCTGGAGCGGCCCAGCGTGAAGTCCGAGAGGAGACGGGGTTGGACGTGGAGCTGCAGGAGGCGCTGGGCGACGTGCGGTACGTCTACCAATTCCACGGGAAGCGCATTCACAAGGTCGTCAGCTTTTTTCTGTTTCGGTATCGGTCAGGGGACATTGATCAGCTCGAAGCGGCGATGCGCATCGAGGTGGATCGCGCAGCATGGCTTCCGCTTCGGGACGCGCAGAAGTTGCTCGCGTACCGGGGCGAGAAGTTGATGGCGAAGAAGGCACTGGAGCTGATCGAGAAAGACCGCGCCCAATGAGTCTGGACAAGCCTTGGCACGACACAGACACGGAAGAGCGCCTGCTGCCGCTGTTCTCTCGCGACGTCGCCCATCCGCCCGCTCCAACCATGCGCTGGTGCGACGTGACGTCCGAGCTGCTCGATTTCGCGCTGGTGACCTACGCGGTTGAGCCGGATGCGCTGGCACGCCAACTCCCGGACGGGTTTGAGCCGGATACGTTCGTCGTGGGTGGGCGAAATATGTCGCTCGTCTCCGCGGTGCTGTTTCGCGATCGCAACTTTCATTTCAAGTTCGCGCCGTTCGCGAAGGCGTCGATGGATGAGATCGATTACCGCGCGTATGTGAAGTACCAGGGCGAGCGCTGTGTCTGGTTTTTCGGGACCACGCTGAGTCGACCGTGGGTCTATTGGCCGCGGATAGCGTGGCAGCTGCCGTGGTACCCGGCCGAGTACAAGTTCCAAACGTCGTACGTTGGAGACCGCTGCACGCGGTATCAGATGCGCAGTAAGTCCGAGTGGGGCAGCGCGGAGCTGGAGTTGTTCGGGACGGGGAAGGCCGCGGGGACGTTGGAAGGCTTCGCGAATGAAGAGCAGACCGCGCGGGTGCTCACCCATCCGTTGACCGGCTACTACCACCGTCGCGACGGACGCCTTGGCTCGTACAGCGTGTGGCACGAGAAGTTGTCGCTGGAGCGCGCGCGGGTGAGTGAGGCCCGGTTTCAGGTGTTCGAAGATTTGGATCTCGTCGCGCCGGGAGCCGAGCCGCATTCAGCGCTCGTGCAGCGCCACACCGAGTTCCTGGTGTTCCTGCCGCCGAAGTTGGCGAGCGAAGTCGACCTGGGGAAGCTCTGACAGGTGAGAGATGGGATGCAACGCCCAGCCGACTCAATTCTGAGTGCGCAGATGATTTGCCTCACGGGGTGAGTCCAATCATCTGCACCCCTTGTAGAACCTGGGCGGCTGGATGGTCCTCGCGGTCTTTGGTCACGCCACACAACGACCGAGCCGGCCGAATATCTCGTCGCCGGCCCGCCTTTGTTTTCGACGAATCGGCTGTGGCAGGTTGAATTTTTTCTCCGTCACCCCGGAGGGAAGCTCTTCTCCAGCTGCTTAACGGAACCTGCGCGCGAGAAGCCGGCTTCGAGTGGGCGGCAGCCACGTCGTCCGAGCAAACGGGTGCCGAATCGCCCGACGACTTAGGCCTTTGCGGTCACGGCTTCGTCGGTGATCGCGAGCGCCTTGTCGATAATCGCGAGTCCTTCGAGCAGCTGTTCCTCGGTGATGCAGAGCGGCGGGTTCACGAAGAAGTTGTTCCAGCGAATAAACGTGTAGATGCCGTTCTCGCGGAAGTTGGCGTTGAGTTTGTTCATCACCGCCATCTGGTCCGGTTTGGCGTTATACGGCGCCAGGGGCTCGCGGGTCCTGCGGTCCTTGACCAGCTCGACGATGGAGAAGAGGCCGATCGACCGGACGTCGCCGATGGAGACGTGCTTCTCCTTCAGCTTGTTGAGCTCGCGGTTGAGGACCTTGCCCAACTTCTCCGAGTTTTCGATCAGTTTGTCGGACTTGTAGACAGCGATGTTGGCGATCGCCGCCGCACAGCCCATGGGATGGCTGTTGTAGGTGAGGCCGCCGTAGAAGACGTTGTTGTCGAAGTGCGCCGCGATCTCGTCGCGCATCAGCACCGCGCCCAGCGGCAGATACGAAGAGGTCAGCCCCTTCGCACAGGTGATCATGTCCGGGACGACGTTCCAGTGGTTCGTCGCGAACCACTTTCCGGTTCGACCGAAGCCGCACATCACTTCGTCGAGGATGAGCAGGATGCCGTGGCGATCGCACAGCTCGCGCAATCCCTGCAGGTAGCCGTCTGGCGGGACGATGATCCCGTTGGTGCCGGTCACGGTCTCCATCAGAATCGCCGCGATGTTCTGCGGTCCTTCGTAGCCAACGACCTCCTCGACATGACGGAGGCACTGCAACGAACAGGCGCTGAGCTCTTGGCAGAAGCCACAGCGGTAGCGGTACGGATCCAGAACGCGGGTGATGCCCGGGATGCCCGGCTCCGCGGCCCAGCGTCGCGGATCTCCGGTCATCGTCGCCGCGCCGGCCGTGCCACCGTGGTAGCTCCGGTAGCGAACGATGATCTTGTTTCGCCCCGTCACCATGCGGGCGATCTTGATCGCGTTCTCGTTCGCCTCTGATCCGCCAAGCGTGAAGAAGGCTTTGTTGATGTCGCCGGGCGCGATCTCCGAGAGGAGCTTGCCCAGAACGGCGCGGGGCTCGGTCGCCATGTACGGGTTGGCGTAGAGCAGCTTGTCCGCTTGGTCTTTGATCGCCTGGATCACACGCTCATCGCCGTGGCCGATGTTGACGCTCATCAGCTGGCTGTTGAAATCCAGGTACCGCTTGCCGTTGGCGTCCCAGAAGTGCACGCCCTTCGCGCGCACCATGGGGATGGGCGCCACATGCGCCTGGGCGGACCACTCGAAGAGCGTGTGCTTCTTCGAGAGTGCGACGATCTCCTCTGCAGACAGGGAGCTCGCCTCGTACATGTGGACCCCTTTGGGCGGCTTAAACCGCGGCGGCCGCGGCTTCAGTGGACGGCTTCGGCGGGTCGAACTTACCGGAAAGCGCTTCGCGGACGTCGCGATCGAACTTCACCTTGCCCGTGGAAACTTCGCGAAGCGCCAGCACCGGCGGCTTGTTCTTCGAGATGTCGATGATCGGCCGCGCACCCGCCATGAGCTGACGCGCGCGCTTGGCGCCGAGCAGCACCAGGGCAAAGCGGTTGTCGACCAGCGGGAGGCAATCTTCGACGGTTACGCGAGCCATGAATCTTCCTGAGGTGGGATTGAAAGCGCCGGAAACTAAGGAAATCTGACCCCGTGAGTCAAGCGCTGTGGGCTTCGTGGTCTCGTTTTGCGTTGCCGGGATAAGCACCACCGCCAGCGGCAATGAAGACACGTGCGTCTCGCCAAAGGCGGCGGAGAACGTCGCCCTGTGGTGATAGCCGTCCCGCCTCATTTTGAGGGACAGCGACTGGAGTGAGATGACGGAACGGCCCCCGCTCGTTTAAGAGGATGGGAGACGACTCGAAACTTCGTATGCGTCCGTCGACTGCGATGATCTCGTGTCTGACTGACATAACGCGTCTCCCATCCTC
>JBQTKE010000219.1:0-3230 GCA_052386435.1 Myxococcaceae bacterium | reverse complement strand
GAGGGGCGCTGGAGCCGACCAGCGACGTCGCTGGTGGGGAAGCGTAGGACGAACCTGTGATCGACGGAGCCCAACCACTCCCCAGCCACGCAACACGATCCGCGCGGCGTGCTGAGACGGGAAGATCACGGCTTGCGCACCGGAGAGCGCAGCGAAGGCGATGGCCCGGTCCCGCTGGTGTCTCTCAAAATCACCATGGTTGAACATGGAGTCTTGGACGAATGAGGTGGTCCAAGTCACGAGGTACGGAAGATCGTTTTCGAGGTCTTCGAGCTCTGGTTTTCCCCAGCGGTGCAGAAGTTGGGCGTCAAGGCGGGGGGTAGTGGGTTCGCTCGTTTCGCCCCGATGCTGCACGAGGACGGGCTCGTGCGCGGTCTTTACAAACCGAGCGGCAGTCCGCGCTTCGGGCGAGTTATCAAAGAGCCGCGTGAGCGGCCGATAGAAGGGGTATCGCTGACGGAGGAACCGGCTGTTCTGTTCCTCGAGTGCGTCTCTCTCTCTGGAAAATGACGTCGAGCCCTCGTGCAGCACCAGCGCTTGGTTCGCCCGCAGAATCACCAAGCCGCGCTGTGACGCGCGCATGCACCAGTCGTTTTCTTCGTTGTAGCCACGGCCAAACGCACTGTCGAAACCGCCGACGAGGTTGAGCGCGGCGTCCCGCATCAACAGACAAAAGCCCACGCCGGTGGGAAGGAGCGAGCTGCGTTCGAGCTGGTCCCAGTCCGCAGCCTGCTTCAGCGCTTCATCGAACGGCGCCTCTTCACAGAAACGCGGCACTGAGCAGAGAGTTCCATTGTTAGAGAGGGGCGTGACCGCGGCGACATCCTGCCGCGAATACGCGACCTCAAGCAGCTCATGCAGCCAGCCTTCGGTCGGCAGTGTGTCACTGTTGAGCAGCACAACGTCGCGTTCGCGAAGCGCGAGCCCGCGATTGGCGCTGCCCACGAAACCCAAGTTCTGTTCATTCCGAATAGCGATTACGCGGGTATCGCGCCCTCGGAGCTCAGCCGACAGTTGGGGCATCGCGGGATCGGGTGACGCATCGTCGACAAGAATCACGCGTCCCAACGCCTCGCCGGAGCTCTGCAACACGCCTTCAACGCAGCGCCGAGTCACCTCGACATTGCCGTAGATGGGAACGACCACGTCCGCTTGGCGTGCCATCACAGAGACCGTAGAACGTCCGCGAGCCGTTTCCCCAAACGGTGAGCTCCGTCGAGCTTGCCTTTGATCAGATCGTTCGCCGCGTCCGCCAAGACGTACCGAGTGGGCTTGGGCTCGTCGGGCAGTGACGTCCAGCGCGAGACAGGGGGCGCGCTTGGGATCTCTAACGCAATACGCATGGCCTCCACCTTCGCGCGCTCCCCCGCCAGCGCTTCGAGCGCCTTGTCGCGGACGACGCGCGTCTCCTCGAGCTGTTTTTCCAGCAGCGCGCAGCGATCGCAAGCGGTGGTCATGGGCGAGCGCGGGAGTAGCGGAGGCCCCTTGTCTCGGTCAAGCGGCCTTGACCCGGAGGGAGCCGCTGTGGTCGGTTCCGCGCGCTTTGTACAAAGGTCTCTCCATTCTGGCGATGGCGCCGGTGCTCAACGAGGAGCGCAAGATCGGCGAGGTGGTCCGCCGGGTGCCTCGCGACGTGGTCGACGAGGTGCTGGTGATTGACGACGGCTGCACGGATCGTTCGCCGGAGGTGGCTCGCGAGCTGGGCGCCACGGTGTTGCCCATGGGTCGTGTGGCGGGGGTAGGGTCGGCCTTACGGGCTGGGTACAGATACGCCACCCAGAAGGGCTACGACGTGGTGGTGGTGATGGCGGGCAACAACAAGGACTCTCCCGAGGAGATCCCCGCGTTGGTCGACCCCATCGCCGAGGGCCGCGCGGACTTTGTCCAAGGCTCCCGCTTCCTCAAACGCGACGCGAACTTCGGTCCGATGCCGGCTTACCGAAAGCTGGCCACGCGCGTTCACCCGCTGCTCTTCTCCGCGGTCGCTCGGCGTTGGGTGACAGAGTCGACGAATGGTTTCCGCGCGACCCATCGCCGGGTGCTCACCGCGTCGGGACTGAACCTCGACCAGGCGTGGTTGGACGAATACGAGCTGGAGCCGTACCTCTACCTGCGGACGATTCAGCTGGGGTTTCGCACCGCGGAGGTCCCGGTCACCAAGGTCTATCCGCCGAAGCGGTTGGGGCAGACGAAGATGCGGCCGATCACGGGGTGGTGGTCGATCTTGAGACCGCTGGTGTACATGGGGCTCGGAATCAAGTCGTGAGTCACGAGGGCTGTATGAACCGGATCGCGTTGATTGGGGCGGGACACTGGGGGCCGAACCTCCTTCGCAACTTCCACAACCACCAGACCAGTGAAGTGGCGTGGGTGGTGGACCGCGACGCGGGGCGTCTGGAGCAGGTGAAGTCGCGCTTCCCGGAGGTCCAGCTCTCCCAGGACGCTGCGGATGTGTTCCGCGACGCATCCGTGGACGCGGTCGTCATCGCCACCCCCACGGTCACGCACTACGCGCTGGTGAAGGCAGCGCTTGAGGCGAAGAAGCACGTGCTGGTGGAGAAGCCGATCACGGCCAACACCGCGGAGGGCGTGGAGCTCACCGCGCTGGCTGAGAAGGTGGGTCGCGTCCTCATGGTGGGCCACGTCTTCGTCTACAACTCCGCGGTTCGGAAGGTGAAGCAGTACCTCGACGAAGGGCGCGTGGGCCGCGTCTATTACGTGTCGATGGTGCGAACGAACTTGGGCCCCATCCGCATGGACGTGAACGCCGCGTGGGACTTGGCGTCGCACGACATCTCCATCGTGAACTACTGGCTGGGGGCGGATCCGATCACGGCGTCCGCGGTGGGCGGGACGTGGATCAACCCCGGCATTGAGGACGCGGTGTTCGCGACGCTGCGCTACCCGAACGGCGTGCTGGTGAATCTCCATGCGTCCTGGCTCAACCCGCGCAAGTCGCGCGACATCACCGTGGTGGGCGAAGGCCGGATGCTCACTTGCGATGACATGAACTTGAACGAGCCCATTCGCATCTACGACAAAGGCGTGACCGATGCGCGGACCCAGCCGGGCTTCGTGGACACGTTCGCGTCGTTTCGCGCCAGCGTGCGCGAAGGCGACATCACCGTTCCGAAGGTGGCGTTGGGCGAGCCGCTGAAAACCGAGTGCGAGCATTTTCTCGAATGCATCAAGACCGGGAAGGCGCCGCTCACCGGTGGGCGCGAGGCGGT
>JBQTKE010000218.1:0-7528 GCA_052386435.1 Myxococcaceae bacterium | reverse complement strand
TTCACGTGAGGGTCAGCCTTCCGTCTTCCAAGTGAAGGCGTTCATCGGTGAGGCTGATTCCCTGATCAATGAGGTGCGTGGCAAGGACCACCGCGGTGCCCGCGGCCTTCATCTCGCGAATGATCGTTTCCATCTCGTCGATGCCCGAGGGGTCGAGCTCGCCGAAGGGCTCATCAAACAGCGCAAGCTTCGGGCGCTTGAGGAGAAGTCGCGCGATCGCGGTGCGCTTGCGCATTCCTGCCGAGTACTGACGCACAGGATTCTTGGCGCGAACGCTCATCCTTACGCGGTCCAGCACCTTCGCCACCGCGTCCTTCGGATCGGCGAGCCCGAGCAGCCGCGCCAGGATCGTCAGGTTCTGTTCGGCGGTGAGATCTTCGTAGAGGAAGCTCTGATGGGACACGAGCGCCACGTTGCGACGCACCTCGTCGCGCCGCTCTGTCGAGTCGTGACCGTAGACGATGATCTTTCCGGCGGTGGGGGAAGACGCGGTCGCGATCAAGCGGAGCAGGGTGCTCTTTCCGGAACCGTTGTGCCCGGTCAACAGCAGGGAGCGTCCGGCTGCCAATTGGTAGGTGAGCCGCGCCAAGGCCCACCTGGGGCCGAACCGTTTGCTCACGTCCTGGATGTCCAGCGCGGTGGAGGATTCGGGAGACATCAGGGGGGAGCTCGGGCGCGGCCGAGGGGTTTTCTAGCGCACGCAACCCAGGAAGGCTGGAAAAATTTCTCCCAGGGGAGGTGCAATGTTTCCAGCGCCGTCGCCCGCCTCCTGAGCGAAGGTGCGGTGTTTCCTTGGGAGAGTAGGTCCAAATCGATGGCACTTGCCCTGCAACAGGGTAAGGCCCATGAGCCGCCGCGGTAACCCCAAAGACGATCTTCGCCGCACGATGAAAGCAGTCGCGGCGAACGCGTTGCACTACACCGGTCTTCGCAAGGCGATGAAAGAGTTCAGTCGTCATCAAGCGGGCGGGCGACGGATTCTCATCGTCAGCTACCACCGCGTGGTCGACGACTTCACCGGCGAGCTGCAGCGCTCCATCCCTGGGTTGCTCATCTCGAAGGAGACGTTCCGCAAGCACCTCGAGTCGGCGAACCACGCGGGCTACGAGTTCGCGTCGATGACGGACGCGCTGGCGGTGATGTCGGGTCGCAAGGTCGCGAAGAAGGATCTCTGCGTCGTCACCTTTGACGATGGGTACCGCGACGTTTACCGCCACGCCTTTCCCATCCTGAAGGAGATGGGCGTGCCGGGGATGATGTACCTGCCCGCGTACTACGTTGGCACCAAGCGCCGTTTCAACCACGACCGGCTCTTCCATCTCATCGGCCTGGTGCGCAGCCGCGGCTTCCGTCCAATCTACGACGCGATGCTCGCGCCCGCGGCCGCGTTGCTCGCGCCGATTCTCTCCAACACGCTGACCCTCTCCGCGGCGCTGGATGACTTCATTGGTGAGCACCGCACCGGTGTTCTCGAAGAAGTGATTGAGGCGCTGGAGAAGCAGCTGGGCGGTGGATCGGAGCTGCTGCCGGAGCAGGGTGACGTGATGGACTGGGACGAGGTCCGGACGATGGCCAAGTCGGGGATCGAGTTCGGCGCGCACACGCTCGACCACTCGGTGCTGACGCTGGAGGACCGCACCTCTGTCGACCGGCAGCTGGGTGAGTCGAAGCGGATCATCGAGGAGAGCTTGGGCTCTCCGGTTCGGGACTTCGCGTACTGCAACGGTTGGTATTCGGACCAAGTGGTCGAGGCGCTGGTCGCCAACGGCTTCCGCTCCGCGGTGACGACTGAGGATTATCCGAACCGGATCGGCGGCGATCCGTTCACGCTCAAGCGGAAAGTGCTTTGGGAGAATTTCAGCCTCGGCGTGGATGGGGCCTATTCGGAGTGCCTCACCGGTTGTCAGCTGGATGATCTCTTCGGGATGCTTGGCATGAATCACCCGGTCCCGGGCCGGCAGCTGCAACGGAACTGGGAGGCACGCTAGTGCTGGGTCGTGCGGGTCCGCTGGTCCTGGCGCGTCTCTTCGCCGCTGGGCTCACCTTCGCCATTCCACTGGTGCTGGCGCGCGTCCTCAACCTGGAGGATTACGGCACGTACAAGCAGCTCATCCTCATCTCAACCACGCTCTACATGGTGCTGCCGTTCGGGATGGCGCAGAGTCTGTACTTCTTCATCCCGCGCACCGAAGAGCGCCGCGCGTACTTCTTTCAGACGCTGGTGTTCCTGGCGGTCGCGGGGCTCGCCGCGGTCGGCTTGATCTTCACGTTCGCGGACGTGTTGGCCTCTCGTTTCTCCAACCCGGGCATCTTCGAGCACCGCGTTCCTTTGGCTTTGTATGCCGGCGCGTTGATCGCGGGGTTTCCTCTGGAGATCAGTCTCACCAGTCAGGGACGGACCACGCTCTCCGCGAAGAGCTATCTGTTCTGGGACGGGCTGCGCACCGCTGCGATGGTCATTCCCATTCTGCTCGGCTTCGGGCTGAGCGGACTGATGGTGAGTCTGGCGGGGTTGATGGGGCTGCGCTTGCTCGTGACCTGGATCGCCATGATGAAGCTGAGCGGCGGTCCGGTCTTCAGGCCGGCGCTCTTCTGGAGCCAAGTCGCTTACGCAGCCCCGTTTGGCGCGGCGATGTGTCTGAACTACCCGCAGCAGGCCGCGCACCAATACATGGTCTCCGCCACGGTCGCGCCGGAACTCTTCGCGCTCTACGCGGTTGGGTGTTTTCAACTTCCGCTCGTGGATCTGCTCTACACCCCGACGAGTGAAGTGCTGATGGTTCAGCTGGGTGAGAACGAGAAGCGCGGCGAGCAGCATCTGGACGTTGCGGCGTTTCGACAGGCGACGGCGAACCTTGCGTACGCGTTTCTTCCTCTGGGCGCGTTTCTCTTCGCGGCGGCGCCGGAGCTCATCAGCACGCTGTTTGGCGCGAAGTTTCTCCCCGCGGTGCCACTGTTCCGGATCAGCGTGCTCGGCACCGTGATGGCGATTCTTCCGATGGACGGCGTGCTGCGCGCGCGCAACCAGACACGGCACATCTTCCGCTCGTACTTGGTGAAGGCGCTGGTGACGGTGCCTATGGTCTATTTCGGCGTGAAGACGTTCGGAATGATGGGCGGGCTGGGGTCGTGGGCCATCGCGGAGCTGGTGGGGAAGGGGCTGCTGCTTTCGCGCATTCCCGCCGCGCTCTCCACCACGCTGCGCGCGGCGATTCCGTGGTCCGCGCTCTGGAAGGCGGGGTTGGCCGCCGTGGCTGCCGCGGCGGTGGTGGCCCTGCTGCGTCAGATTTCGCCGCCTGCTGTTTCGCCCTCCCGAGTCGTTCCCTTGCTCGCTGCGGGGACACTGTTCGCCACTGGATACGTGGGAGTACTGTGGCTGACGGGCGTGCGGCCTACTGCGTTGCTCTCATCGCTGAGAAGGCGACGTTTGGCCTAGGCACGGGACTTCCCGACACACCAGGCCAGCCTTACCTTGGCCGCCGACAGGAGCGTGCAAATGAGCGCATTGCGGCTGTACCGAATGGCCAAGACGCTGAACGGGCTGGGTGTCCCGCTGCTTCCCGCTGTGCTGCGCAAGGTCAATTACTACCTGCACAGCTCGTACATCCCTCACGAGGCGGACATCGGTGAGGGCACGCAGCTGGGCTACGGCGGCATTGGGATTGTCATCCACCGAGACGCTCGGATTGGTCGTCACTGCTTGATCTCGCAGGGCGTGACCATTGGCGGGCGCACCGGCAATCAAGGCATCCCGGCGATTGGCAGTTACGTGCGCATCGGCGCCGGCGCCAAGATTCTCGGCAACATCACGATTGGCGATTACGCCGTCATTGGCGCGAACGCGGTGGTGCTAAAAGACGTGCCGCGTGGCGCTGTCGTGGCCGGGGTGCCGGCGCGGATCCTTCGCAAGGACCCTGACTGCGAGGCGACGTACTACCGCGAGATGGGACTTGCGCCGCCACCGGACGTGATCCGGTTGGCGACGCCCGCCTGACGAGGAGCTCATGCCCCCCGGAATTCTGCTCATTGGCGATTACCCGCCTCCCCACGGCGGGGTCGCGGTTCACGTGAAGCAGCTGCACAGGTTCTTGAGCGACCAGGGGTTCAAAACGCGCGTGCTCGATATTGGCAAGGGACAGGGGCGCGCGCGGGACTCAGTCATTCCTGTCAAGACGCTTTGGCAGTACGGCGCGACGTTGGCTTCCTACGCGGTCCGCGGCTGGCTGCTTCACCTTCACACCAGCGGGAACAACCTCAAGTCGTGGGCAGTGGTCGCCTCTGTCTCGGGTGCGCTCGGGCGCGGCGGGAAGATCGTGACGCTTCATTCGGGTCTTCTGCCGGCGTTCTTGCGTGCATCGCCTGTGCATCGTGCCGCTGCGCGCGCGGCGCTTTGGGGAATGGATCAGATTGTCGCGGTTTCCGGCGCGGTGCGCGACGCTCTGATGGAACTCGGCGTCGATGCCGCGAAGGTGACGGTGTTGCCGGCGTTCCTGGCTTCAGCGGTGAGGCCGGGCGCTCTTCCTTCGGCGTACGTGAAGCGAGGCGCGCCGCTGCTGTCGATGGCGCATCACCCGTCCCCCGTCTACGGCCGGGAAGAGATGCTGCGGGCGATGCCCGCGATTCGCGATGCGTATCCAGACGCAGTGCTCGCGGTGTTCGGCCCAGGCGCGGTTCCGGACGCGGAGTTCGTGATTCGCTTGGGAGAGCTTCCGCACGATCAGGTGCTGGCGCTGATGCGCGAGAGCGATGTCTTCGTCCGACCCACTCAGGCGGATGGGGACGCGATCTCTGTTCGCGAAGCGCTCGCAATGGGTGTTCCCACGGTGGCGTCTGATGTCGCGGTGCGGCCCGAGGGTGCGATCACATACCGCGCGGGCGACGCGAACGCGCTCGCGCGATCGGTCATTGATGCAGTGAAGGGCGGACGACGTGCGGTCTACTCGGTGGATGCCGGACCCGCGTTGCTTTCTCTCTACCAACAACGGTTTCAGGAGGCGGGGTATGCGGCGGATGGCGGACGTTGAAGCTCAGCAGGCGGCGCAGGCGCTCAAGGGCCGCGACATCGTGGTGTTCTCGAACGACTGGGACGGCGACCCGCTGTCGAAGACGCACATTATGCGGATCCTCGCCAAGGAGAACCGCATCCTCTGGGTGAACAGCATTGGCAACCGCGCGCCCAAGGCGACCGCGCACGATCTGCAGCGGATCTGGAAGAAGTTGCGCTCGTTTGGTGAGACGGCGCTGCAGGGCGCGAAGGAAGTGGAGCCCAATCTCTTCGTGCTCGCCCCGTTGGCTGTTCCGTTCTACGGCAACGAGCAGATCCGTCAGCTCAACAAGGAGCTGCTGCGCGCGCAGGTGCTGATCGCCATGCGCCGGCTTGGTTTCAAGAAGCCGCTGTCGTGGTCGTTCCTTCCCGCATCCGCTCCGGTCTCAGGGACGTTGGGTGAAGAGCTGGTCGTCTACCACTGCGTGGATGAGTTCAGCGCGTTCGCGGATACCAACGGCCGCCACATCGCGGAGCTGGAAGAGACGCTGCTCAGGAAGGCCGATCTCGTCATCACCTCCGCAGAGCGGCTGCGCGCGAACAAAGTGAAGGTGAATCCGAACACGGTGCTGGTGCGCCACGGCGTGGACTTCCGGCACTTCGTGAAGGCGTGCGATCCCGCGACGGTCGTTCCGGAGGAGCTGGCGAAGTTGCCGAAGCCGGTGATCGGTTTCTTTGGTCTCGTCGCGGAGTGGTTGGACTTCGACGCGATCGTCGCGTGCGCGAAGGCGTATCCGCAAGGCTCCGTTGTCTTGGTCGGAAAGGTCGCGCCGGACGCGGAGGTGTCGGAGCTGAAGAAGTACCCGAACATTCACCTGCTGGGGCGCAAGCAGTACTCAGCGCTGCCCGCGTACTGCAAAGGCTTCGACGTGGCGCTGATGCCGTTCAAGGTGAACGAGCTCACGCTCAACTCGAATCCCCTCAAGGTCCGCGAGTACCTCGCCGCGGGTCTCCCGGTGATCTCCACGGACATTCCGGAAGTGAGGAAGGTGGGGTTGTGTCTCCTCGCGAAGGACAGCGCGGACTATCCGAACCAGGTCGCGAAGGCACTGGCGGAGGGTGCGGGGGTCAGTCGCGAGCGCGCGGAGCGGATCTTCGATGAGAGTTGGGACGCTCGTGTGGATGAGATTCGTGGACATGTCAGTCACGCGCTGGCGCAGCCAGACGTGAGAGACCGACACGCCGCCAGCTCCTCGAGCCGACCCCACCTTGAAACCCCGAGCTAACGCGGCTGCTGCTCGACTCGGGCGACCGCCTGGCTGAGCCGCAGGTATTCGCGAGGACTTGCTCCGGCTTTTTCTACGCGTTCGAGCTCCTGACACAGCGCCTTGATTGCTTCGTCGTCTGGCGAAGCCGTCTTCTCCAGCCGTTCGCGCGCGCGCCCAAGCAGTGCTCTCTCCAATTGTGATCTCTGCGCGAGCGTGGCGAGGGAACGTACGTACTCAAGCGCGGAGCGGTGCCGAGATTGTGCTTCGGGACGCGCCGGTCCGAAGCGCCGTCCCAGTGCCAGGGAGAAGACGAGCGCGATGAGCAGAAGTTGCGCGCCCACTGCAGTCAGGCCCAGCGGCAGAGACGCGCTCGAGGGTGACGCGAAGAAGCGCTCGTCGAAGGCGATGGGACCTCCGGAGGCGAGGCGCTCCCACAACGCGAGGTTGTCGTCTGCTCCCAGTCGCGCGTTCTGTGCGAGCGACGCGTTGGGAAAGATCCAGATCTCTCCTTTGCCCTGTCGAATGAACAGGCCCAGCGGGAGATCGTGCACGGCCGCGATCTCCAACGCGGATCGATCTTGGGTGGAGACGATCGACGCGGTGACCATGCGGAGACGCTGCACGCCTGGAACGCCTCGCACGGTGACACTCACGCTTCCGGGATCCGCGGCGTCCTCGAAGAGAGAGCCCGTTGAGAGTGCTTTCCGTGCGTCCAACGACAGCCATTCCTTGAGGACGGGTTGGCGCGTGTCTCCCGCGAGGAAGATGAAGCGGCCACCCTGATCCACGAAGCTCCGCAGCTCTTCCGCATCACGTTCGGAGAGGGGGCCGACGGGTTCTGCCAGCACTCGGGTGCGCGCATGGCTCTCCGAGCGCAGAACGGTGTGTCCCGTCTCACGCAGGAACTCCGCCAGTGCTTTGAGACCGCGTGGGCCTGGGTTGGTGATGGATGGGTAGGGCGAGGTTGCACCGCGCGTGTCGCCGAGCACCGCTCCGATCACGGCCAGCGTCGTCAAGGCCAGGATCCCGATCCACCAGCGCTTCATCGCGTCGCCTCGCCGAGCTCTCGGTCTATTTGCTCGACCTGGAGCAGAAACGCGCAGGCGCTCTCGGTGGCCACGGGGTCGAGCGAGTAGTAGGTGAGGTCGAAGTCGCGGACGAGCGCCTGAACTCGCTTCGACATCTCGGGACCTGCGCCGCGCTTTGGCAGCTCGGCGGCGAGCTCTCGGTTGGTCCGCACGCGCTCTGGTCTCGCGAGGCGCGCCCTTTCCAGCGC
>JBQTKE010000217.1:0-3776 GCA_052386435.1 Myxococcaceae bacterium | reverse complement strand
ACCGAGTGGCCAGCGGCAGCTTCGAGTTTCGCTTCTCCCTCACGCGCGACATCTTCAAGCTCAGCCTCTTCCAAGACGTCGCGGTCTTTGGCGAGCTGGACCGACAAAACAGGACGGAGCGGGCGCAGGTAGGCAACAGCTTCGGATCTGGATTGCACGCGTTGTTCGAGGGGATGATTCAGATCGATCTCTACTTCGCGTTCGGCTTCAAGTCAGACGGTCTCACCGACCGAGGTCTGTCGCTGGTTCTCCGAAAAGTTTTCTAGGGGGCGCTTCGAGTGATTGCTGCAAGCGTGGTGACGGTGCTGCTGGGTGCGGCGGCCGTGCCTGAGAAGCCGCAGCTCATCGTGATGGACTTGAGCGCCGCGGGCGGTGTGGAGAAGTCGGTGGCCTCCGCGCTCACCGAAGCCGTCGTCACCCAAGTCTCCAAGCAGGGCATCTTCCAAGTCGTCTCCGCGAGCGACCTCGCGACGCTGACGGGTCTGGAACGGCAGAAGCAGATGATGGGCTGTTCGGAGAGCTCCAGCTGTCTGGCGGAGCTGGCCGGAGCTATTGGCGCGCGCTTCGTGCTCACCGGTTCGTTGGCGAAGTTGGGCGCCGCCTATCAGCTGTCGCTGCAGACGTTGGATTCGCACAAGGCGCAGCCGTTGGGCCGCACGATGCGCGTGGCGAGTGATCTCGAAGCGTTGGGCGCGCAGCTTCCGTGGGCCGTCGCAGAAGCGACAGCGACCCCTATGCCTCCGCCGCCTTCGCGGGTTTTGCCGTTCTCCCTGATGGGGATGGGCGCCGCGGCGATCGTCGCGGGTGGCTTCTACGGGTTGAACACGCTGGGCCGGGAGCGCGAGATCGCGCAGGAGCTCAAGCTGGGTTAGAACACGCCGGAAGTGTTGGCCGACTACGATCGCTACAAAGATCAGGAAGCGGCGATTGGCCGCGACAAGACGCTCTCGCTCGTCGGCATGGTCGCGGGAGCGGCGTTGATCGGTGTCGGAATTTATCTCCTGCCGAAAGACAGGGCGGGAGGATCGTCCGGCGTCTCCGCGCGCCTGGTGCCCAGCGGAAACGGCGCCGCGCTGGTGGGGGTGTTTCCATGAACAGGCGCCGCATCTTCGCGCCGCCGCGGGCGCTCGTCCGGTTAGACGCCACCGCGCGAGCGTTCTCCGCGCTGATGGGTTTCCTGAGCGCGCGCGTTCTGATCGACCTCACCGAGCGAGTGTTCTCCGCGCTGACGGATTCCAGGATGGCGCGACCGACCCCCTTCGACTCCGCGCGCAGATTCCCGTCCGTCATGATGCGTCGCCTCGACACCGTGCTCGCGCTGTTGCTGTTCTTCAGCGTGTCCTGCCGCGGAAACTTGGGCCTAGACTCTGGCCGCGCGTATCCCTGCACGGCAGACGGTCCAGCCACGCAGTGTCCCGAGACGTGGCGCTGCGGGCTGGATTCACGTTGCCACTCCAGCGATCCCGGTCCGTACGTGTGCAGTCGAGCCAACGCGAACACAGACTGCGAAGGTGGTTGGCTGTGCGGACTTGACGAGCAGTGCCACGCCCCTGACGTTCCGGCGGATTACGCGTGTCAGATCGACACCGACTGCGTGGGCGGTTGGCGCTGCGGGCCGGAGGGTCGTTGCGTCGACGCCAACGCTGACCGGCTCGTCACCGGCGCCGCGGAGTTGTCGCTCACGGGAACGCAGATCAACCCGTTGCTCGTGACCGAGCGTCCGGCGTTCTATGCCACGTCTAGCGCCTCCTTCGTGATTCAGAACCGCGGCAGTACCGCGTGGCGCTTGATCGCCTTCACGCGCCCCAACGCGCTGCGCATCTACCTCATCGAGAACGCGGACCGCGTGCGCATCGGATCGAGTCAGGAGGTTTCACTCAACGGCCGTTCGGTGAAGGCGTTGGCGATCGCGCGAAACACGGTCATGGTGGGACACGACCAAGGCGTCACCTTCCACAAATGGGGAGATGGCCAGAACAACGAGGATGGCCTTCAGCCGCCGGTCACCGTGGCCGACGTCGAGGCCACCTTCTTCGCGGTCCATTCCGAGAGCGTTGCCTACGCGGTATCAGGGCGAAACATCGCAACGCTCGATCCCGCAGCGCGCGCCTACGAGCGGACGATGGTTGGACCCGACGGAGGGGTCGTCACCGCGTTAGGGCAACACCAGACCACGCTCGTCGTCTCCACCGCGGGGGGTGTGTGGACCGCCTCGGAGTTGAGAGCCGGCCTGGGCGAGTTCTTCAATCCGGATGGGGGGCCCAACCTGATCGGCGACCCAGAATGGCGCCCCATGTCGACCCGCGCATTGCCGAATCCTGCGTGTGCGAACGCGGATGGCGGCGTGCACATGACGCGGTTCCTGCCGGGGAGCGATCCCTCAAACGTCAACACCTTCTTCGCGGAGCTCTCCGGCTCGGATGGAGGCGTGGTGTCAGTTGCGCGACTGGCGCCGAATTATCAGCCCGGCGCTGATCAGTGCGCCCCCGCCGCGGTGACTCAGACTTTGCAGGTGAACGCGTGCGTCCCCTGTCCCGCGGGAACGACTTACCGCGATGTCTTCGTCAGCCGCACGACGGACAACGGGGGCAGTGATCGCATCGAGGTGCGTTGCGCTCGAACCGACGGCGTGGAGGACACCTATCGTTTGGAGATCAATACCCAAGCCGACGGCGGGACGTGGTGTCAGCGCGGCAACGCGGGCGACTCGGTCCTCACGTCGGACACGCTCAAGGTCATGTCAGACGAAGCGCGCTACGCGCAGGGCGACTACGGCCGCGGCGCGCTCTTCGGAAAGCACGGGCAGGTCTGGGTGCTCCGAGGTAGTACCGAAAAAGGTTTGGCGCTGGAAGCGGATCGACCCGTGAATGGGCTCACCACTTGCCAGGACGTGGGCGAGTTCGCGCTGTCATTGACTGAGAACGTCTTCCGCTCGCCCGGAGCCATCCCCGGCGCGGGCCTTGGCATCAGCGGTGACTACGCCACCAACCCCGCGGACGCGCTTCCGCAGGCGGCGGTCGACGGAAAGGCGTGCTGGTTGGTGGGAAGTCAGGCCAACACGGTGTTCGTGGGCCGGCTGGATGCCGTGAACAACGGCGCACTGACCGTTCTCGCCAGCACCGGTCCCACGTCGCAGGTGCTGCCGCCGTTCCACTCGTCCGCAGCGACGACATCGGACGGAGGAACCACGCTGCTGGTGAGCGTCGGCGATCTCTTGATGGCGACGGAGCTGGGAGGAGAGGGCGTTCAGAAGTTGGAGACCCGAGTCTCACCCGCCGCGCGCAGTCCGATTCTCTCCTTCGCCACCTTCCCCACGACGAGTCTGGAGAGCAGCGACGGGCTGCTCGCGGGCTACGTGCTCAGCGAGAGCGGCCTGACGTCATTCCAGGCTTCGAGTCCGCAGCGTTGGCGCAGCGAAGCGATGACGTTGCCAGATGGAACCTGGCAGGAAGTTTGGGCCGAAGGCCGCGCCGGTCGAGTCGGTTACGCGGATGGTCGCGTCATCTCCGTCCCCAGCCGAGTGCAGATTGCGCCTGCGATTCCAGGGGGCCGCGCGTTCGACTTCGTGCAGCTGTGTGGAGCGACGTTCGCGTTGAGCCCGCAGGGCCTGTTCCAACTACGAGCGCCGACGGAAGGGCCGATCGGTTCCTGGTCCGCGGTGACTGGAGCGACTTTGCCCCCGGCGGATCAGTTGAAAGACCTCGGCGGGGTCACGCCCAAGCTCTACGTGTCGGCAGGAAAGCTCTACGTGATGGGCGTCTACGGACAGACGTTGA
>JBQTKE010000216.1:0-3130 GCA_052386435.1 Myxococcaceae bacterium | reverse complement strand
CCAGCGTTTGCACACCCGCGTCGGAGCCCAGCGCCCCAATCGCGTCGATCGCGGCCCACTTGCTGTCCGGGTCGTGGAGCATCTGCGCCAGCGAAGGAATGACCCGCGGCTCCCTGGAACGACCCAGCGCTTCGCAGACCATGGTCCGGCACCACCAGTCCGGATCCCGCAGCATCTCCAGCAGCTTCCCGGCCGCGCGCGGATCCGCGAACGCCTCCAGCAAGAGCACCGCCTGGATGCGGAGGTCCGCGTCCGGATGCTTGAGCAGGTTGACCGCGTCGCTGAGCAGCGAGTCACCCATGTGCTTGAGCGCGCCCATGATCGCCTTGTGGCGCGCGCCGGTGATCGTCTTACAGAAGCTCAAAATCTCCAGGAGCAGGTCGCCGCTCTTCCCCGTGGAGAAGAGCTGCTGAACCATGCTCGGTTGGCTCTCCGCCGCACCCGCGAGGAGCAGCTTGCCCATGATGCTGGGACGAAGCTCCGGCGGCGCCGAGGTGATGAACTTCTGCAAGTAGGCGCCCGCGGTCTTGCAGACGTCGTGGTTGTCGTCCGTGGACAACCTGTCGAGCATCGACGCGAAGACGTCGTCGCCTTGCAGCGTGGCCATCGCTTCCACCGCGGCGAGACGGACCTTGGCGTCACGGTCCTGCGCGACCTCCAGAAGCAGCGGCTTGAGCTGTTCGACGGGCTTGCTCTTGAGGAGCCGCTTGAGCGCGAGGAGCCGGGGGGGACCGGGAGCGATCTTGAACGCCTGCTCCAGGTACTGATCTCCCACGGACGTGGGGAGCTCCAGGATCAGGTCCCAAAGCTTGCGTCCTTGATCCGCGCTCGGCTGCTCCAGTGCGTAGTCCACTGAAGACTTGAGGATGTCCGGGCGAACGCGCGTGAGGACCTTCATCGCGTTGGCGCGGCCGCTGTTGCGCTGGAGAATTTCGGTGATCAACGCGAGGGTGCCGCGCTCATCCGCCTTTGCGAGAAAGAGACCTGAGACCTTCTGGAGAACGCCGGGGTCTTCCGCGAAGAGAATGGGCACCACGTCCGCCGCGGCCGGGTCACCCAACGTCTGAAAGAGCTGCTGCTTCTCTTCGTCTGATTTGAACTTCCCTTCGGCCAGCTTCTGCAGCGCCGTGGCGCCGCCACCAAACTTGAGTCCGAAGACAGCCATGAAGCGCGCTCCTGGCGAAGATTTGTGCCGTGAATTCGAAACGATGACAGAAAGGTTTCGGACGTTGAATGCACGGGACAGACCGACAGAAGGCGACACCGCATTCAAAAGTACGCGAAGGTGCCTAGGCTATGGTCTTCGCCGCACCATGTCGGCCCGCTCAAGGCTCTGCCAACAGTGTGGTCTGTGCTGCAACGGCGCGCTCTTCACTTTCCTACCTCTCGCTTCTGAAGAGGCGGAGCGCGGCCTGACCCCGCTCTTACCTGAACCTGATCACCGTGACGGACCTCGCGGGCATGGCGTACCGGAACGCATTGGTATCCACGCTGGGCAACGCTCCGGCCGCCTGAAGTGCTGGAGCTGTGCTCGTCAGAACAAAGACCTGAGCATCCTCAAACCGACGCGGATGCGCGACCGTGATGCCCACGGTGGTCGGCCGGTCAAGCTTGTTGATCGCCACCACCGTCACCTGCGCGCGGTCTGTCGACTCCACCGACGCGTAGACCGATCCCATCGCGTTATCGCTGCTGACCGCGCGAATCGACGTGTCGCCGAACCGCGCCCCCTTTCCATCAAAGTTGCGGAAGGCTTGCAGCGCCGCGAGCGCATACCGTTCATCCGGGTTGAGCGGCCAGAAGGTCGCGACCGTCACGCTCTCACGTCCAAAGATCCCCAGCACGTCCGCGCTGGCGAGCGCGCCGGAGATGTCTCCCCCACCGCCATAATTCCACTCCGTGAAGGCAAGGCCCGTGGCGGAGTAATTCTTCGCGATCTTCTCGCGGATCCGCGGGATCAACCGAATGGGCGCCTGGATCGACTCCGCCACCCAGCTGTCTTCAACGTACGTGTCGTCCCACAGCGAGCGCGGCGCTTGAATGCGCGCGGCGACCACCGCATCACCCACCTCGGTCCCAATCACGCGGACCCCGCCGCCCCTCGCCTCCGGGTACCAGTGGAGATCCAACACGTCGATCAACCGCTTGCCGTGCGTCGCCTCGGCCTCTTTCATCTTGCGCAGGTAGAAGTCGATGAACTCGCCCTTCCCTGCCGCGTCCGGCGCCTCCTGCAAGCTCACGTACCCGAGCCAACCGTACGACGAGAACCCCAGCACCTTCGCGTCCGGCACCACCGCTTTGATCGCCTTCGCGTAGCGGATGTTGAGCTCCACGAGCTCGTTGTAGCCGACCTTCGCCGGGTGAATTTGGGGGTGCGTGAAGCTCCAGAGGTCCGGCTCGTTGTCCAGGCCGTAGAGAATGTTCGCGCCGGAGCTCGTGGACTTCAGCCACGCGACCAGCTCGTCTTGAGAGACGACACCGTCGTCCGGGTTGGGCGGGAACGAGAACGCGCTGCCTTTACTCGCCTGGTTCTTTCGAAAGCGCGACGCGAGATAGCCGTCACCTGACTTGCGGACATCACCCGAACACTCCGGAGGAGCGCTCCCTCCCGTCTTGTCTCCCGCGACGTGCTCGACAATCGGGACCGTGATGATCGCCGCGGCGCCCGCGGCTTGGGCCGTCGAGACAAAGCCGCGTACGGTCTCCCCCGGCGTGTTGCTGTCACCCAAGTAGCCGTCGTTCTGAAAGCAGTAATCCGAACCTGCGTTGGAAGCGTTGCTCTCCCAATTGAACGCCGTCCAGCGGTTGCCGCCAGCGCGCACGACCGTCGGCCGGACGGCGTCCAGACCTTCGGTGCCGTTGATGCCGTAGATGAGCGGCGAGATCGCGCGAACGTCCTTGTCCGATCGAATGTCGAAGCGAAGCTCCACGACGCCAGCGTCCCCCGACTTCAGCACCCGGCCTCCATTCGGATCACATGCGACGAGAGCCAGAGCCAACGCGGCCCATTTGGCTGAAAACATGGCGCCTTCCTGACCTGCTCCGCGGCTCCCGTCAAACCCTTCGCAGCCGATTTCACCGAGCGGTGACGCCCCCCACAGGTCGTCTAAACCAGACAGTCTGGCTTTGG
>JBQTKE010000215.1:0-14078 GCA_052386435.1 Myxococcaceae bacterium | reverse complement strand
GCGGAGCTGGGCGGAGAGCTCCACTTCACGTTCAACCAAGGCGGAGCCGTGGCCGCCGCGTCGGCGATGTACCTCCTGCTCTCCATCGTGATGGGTGTGGTCGACCGTTTCCTCAAGCCGCCACTCTGGCTGCAGACGATCATCTTCGTCCCCGCCACGCTGGGCGCGGTGTGGCTGGGCACGCAGGTGTCGACCTACCTGCTCCTGCCCGCGGCGACGTGGGGAGTGATCATCATGGCGTATTGCTTTCTCGCCGCGCTCACGCCGGTCTGGGTGCTGCTCCAACCTCGCGGCTATCTCGGCGGCTTCATCCTCTACATGGCGCTGGTCGCGGGGGTGATCGGCATTTTCTTCGGAGGCTTCGAGGTGAGGCAGGCTGTGTTCAAAGGTTTCTCGGTCCCAGGAGAGACCGGTTCACTCTTCCCGTTCCTCTTCGTCACCATCGCCTGCGGCGCTTGCTCCGGCTTCCACGGCCTGGTCTGTTCAGGCACGACCTCTAAGCAGATCGCCGCGGAGCCCCACTGCAAGACGGTTGGCTTCGGAGCGATGTTGCTCGAAGGGTTCGTCGCGTTGATCGCGCTCGCCACCGTGATGATCGTCAGCAGCGGCGATGCAGCAGGACGCAGCCCGGGCGCTCTCTACGGCGAAGGGCTGGGGAGGTTCCTCACCGTACTCCTCGGTGAGAAGCACCTCAGCTTCGCGATCACCTTCGGAGCGATGGCGTTCTCTACTTTCATCTTCGACACGCTCGACGTGTCAACGCGGCTCGGTCGCTACATCCTCGTCGAACTCTTCGGCGCCAAGACTGACTCCAAACCGGCAGCGGTCATCGCCACGGCGCTCACCGCGGGTGTTCCGCTGGTCTTCATCCTCCTCGCGGGCGAAGGCTCGTGGCGCACGTTCTGGACCCTCTTCGGCACCAGCAACCAACTTCTCGCCGCGCTCTCGCTGATGGGCGTGAGCGTCTGGTTGAAGAAGCAGGGCAAGCGTTACTGGTACACGTTCCTGCCCATGCTCTTCGTGAGTGCGGTGACGCTGACCGCGCTGGTGACCATCACCTTCGCGGGATTTCGCTCAACCGCGACCAGCGCGCTGCGGGTGAACGCGGGCGTCTCGGCCGTGCTCCTGGTTCTCGCCGGAACACTCCTCGTTTTCGGCGTGCGCGAGCTACTTGCTCCGGACCCCAAGCTCGCTCCCTCGCCGTCCGTGTGACGTGAACAGAAACTGCCGTTGAGCTTGTTTCTAAGCAGGCGACCAGTCGAGCGATTCGCCTCACCTGAGCGCACGCAAAGGGTCTGGCTACCACCTCTGTCCTTCCGTCTATTGTCCGTTCCTTCACACTTCTTTGGAACGGAGTCTCCGGGATGTCTCAGAGTTTTTCGCGCGTCGTTCGCATCACCGCAGGCTTCGCGCTGACCTTCATCTTCGCCGGATGTGGCGGCGTCGAGCTGGATCTGGAGCCTGAGATTCTGGAGCGGCAC
Source organism: Myxococcaceae bacterium (assembly GCA_052386435.1). Taxonomy (GTDB): domain Bacteria; phylum Myxococcota; class Myxococcia; order Myxococcales; family Myxococcaceae; genus JBQTKE01. The sequence goes on along the minus strand of JBQTKE010000215.1, from coordinate 12,597 downwards.
GAAGAGCTGTTCGCCACCGCCGGTGCATCCGCGCAAGCGGATCTCGCGTTCGCGGCCGTTGCGCCGAAGACCCTTTTCCACGTCGCGACCAACGGCAACGACAGCAACCCGGGAACTCAAGCCGCCCCTTGGAGAACCCTGGGTCGCGCGGTTCAAGGGCTCAGCGCGGGCCAAGCGGCGTACGTTCACGCCGGCACCTACGTCGAACATGTGGACATCAGCCGGCGCGATGGCACCGCGGCCGCGCCGATCGTTCTGATGGGCGCTCCCGGAGAGGCGAAGCCGATCATCCAGGCGTCGCGAAACACCGCCGTGTTCCGCGTCACCCGCGCGTACTGGCGCGTCTCTGGGTTCGAGGTGAACGGCAACGGCGTGCAAGGGCAGGGGATGCGCGCTGAAGGTGGCCACCACATCGTCTTCTCCGACAACGTCGTGCGCGACGGCTCCGGTGGCTCCGCGATCTCCGTCTACAACGGCGCGAACAACGTTGGCATCCTGCGCAACAAGATCTCCAACTACCGCTGGTACGTGAACGGCGCGCGCAAGGACAGCCACGGGATTCACATCCTGCCCAACGCTTCCCGCGTGCTGATTCAGGACAACGAGTCCTCTGGCAACAGCGGCGACGGCATGCAGTGCACCGGCGTGTCCGAAGCCGGCTTTGGCACCACCGACCCAAGCGACATCACGGTCGAGGACAACCGCTTCCACCACAACGGTGAGAACGCGATCGACATCAAGAGCTGCCACCGGCTGACGATTCGAGGTGGCGCGAAGGACAACAGCAAGCTCTACGGACACCGAGCCGCTGAAGACACCGGCACCAACTGCGCGGGCGCGGCCGTGGTCATCCACTTCAAGGCCAGCCAGGTCCTCTTCGAGAACAACCGTCTCTGGGACAACGGCATTGGCGTGACCGTGGGTCGCGATGATGCGCTGGCGCGGGACATCGTCATTCGCCACAACCTCATCTTCAACAACACCACCGCGGGGCGCGGCTGCGGCGACGGCGTTCGCGTGGCGCGTTCCAAGAACGTCGAGGTCTCCAACAACACCATCGACAACATGCCCCGCTCCGGCATTCGCGTGGGCGCGGACGTCAGCGGCAGCAGCAAGGCGGAAGCCGTCAGCGTCTGGAACAACATCGTGCGCAATGCGGTGAACGTGATCGATGTCGCGGTGGCCTCGTCGCCGTCGTTCGTGAGCGACCGCAACCTGTTCTTCAAAACCAGCGGCACGCCGAACATTCGCCACAACGGCGGCAGCAAGACGCTGGAAACGTGGCGCACCGCGAGCAAGCAGGACCGCACCAGCAAGGTGGCCGATCCCAAGTTCCCGACAGATCCGTTGACCGGAGACTACGTGCTCACCGCTGGCTCGGCCGGGCTCGACATCGGGCTGAAGCTCCGCAACCTGAACTTCTGCGGCGCAGGGCAAGATCTCGGCTTCGTAGAGTCCTGCCCGTAGCGGGTTAGACGCTGTGCGGTAGGTAGCCCGCGCCGCGCGCCCAGCTGGGAAGGCACAAGTTGAGGACCCAACCAGAGAACGCGGTTCATCCGTGGTGCTCCCTTCGCGCAAGGGAGACTTGCCATGTGACGTCTGCGGCTAGAAGCCGCCGGTGACCAGCAGGACGCCGCCACCCGGCACCGGGGTGAGGGTGAAGCGCGGAACCGTCGGTCCGCTCTCACGCTCCCACAGCTCAATGACCTTCTCTGCCGGACTGTCAGACAGATGCGAGCTGAGCGCGGTTGACGCACCCAGCACGAGCAGCATCGGGCCGCCCACACTGCCCACCGTGGGACTTCCCGTCCGGCGCAGCTCCGTCTCCCCCTGAAATGTCAACAGGACGCCGGCACCCGCGGAGATCCACCCGGCCACTTCGCCGAACGTCCGCCACCGCTCGTAGTCGGCGTAGATTTCATGCAGACGCGCCTCCGCTCGGGCGACAACGCGCGCACCGTCCGCGCCAGGCTTGTTCAACGCCTCGAAGAACTCCCGCCGAACGCCCTCCTCTGGAGCTTGACGGACCGACGCGAGCACGCCGCCAATCGCCAAGACGGCGCTGCTGCCCACGTACACCCAGCCCGCGGTGCGACGAGACGGATCGCCCGTGAGGTTCATCGCACCCAAGCCGCCCAACGTGGCCGCCGCGGTCCCGGTGACGGCGAGCTGGGTGTGACGACGCGACTGCTGCAGCGCCGCCACCTGTTCGAGCAACAAGCCCATGCGTTGGGTGTCCGCCTGGGAGACGCCATAGACCGCCTCTGGCGCCTCTCCATGCGCGACGGCATACGCAGCGACGGCTTCTGGCCCGAACGGCTTGCCGAAGAGCACCCGGAACATGTCCGCGCCGTTGCCCCGACCTTGGTGCGGACGGGGCATGGCCTTGAGCGACGAATACTGATGCGCCCCTTCGCTCCCCAGTTCGTAGCGGGCGACGATCCGCTCCACGTCGCCTTCCAGTCGCAGCTGCTCCACCGCCATTCCCGGGGCGAGTCGACGGGGGAGCCGCAACAGCAGCGAGGTGCCCTTCTCTTTATTGAGATCAATCCAGCGCAGCCCCAGGTCATCGCGCAGCGTGAGCCGAAGCTGATCCGAAGGTTCCAACTTCAGCGTGACCGCGTTCGCGTCCTGAAGGTCAAGCACCGCGCGCCGGTCGTCTCCAGCAGGTCCGCGCGCGAAAACCTTGGGACGGAAGTTTGGATTCTTCACTTCGCTCGAAGCCAGATCCACGAACGCCGCAAGCTCCAGATAGCTGACACGACCATCGCCATCCGCATCCGCCGCGCCCAAGAGCCCCGAGCGCACCGCGTGGCTGAAGATGCCGGATTGAAGCTCGGACCACTCGTAGACCTCTGCCTCCGCGCTGGTCGAGAGAAACACGCCCACGTTGGGCAGCCTCCGCGCCAAGCTGGCCGCTGCGTTGGACGGAGTGGCGAAACGCTTGCCGCCCGCCTTGCGTGGGTTCACCACGAAGAACGAATTGCAGCTGTCGAGGATGACGTGCGAACGGGTCGCGCCCACGTGGCCCAGGAGGTTTTCCAGATCGCCCGCGGTGAAAGCCGCGTCCTCCAGCTCCACGTAACCCTGACCGCTCTCCACGTCGCCGTGGCCCGCGTAGACGAAGTAGAACTCCACCTCGCGGTTGAGCGCCTTGGCCGCCGCGACCTTCGCCGCCAACCCCGCCGCTGCGTCTTCAAGGTGCTGATGGGTGGGGCTGAGGGCGCGGTGGGAGAGATGCGGGAAGATTCGCCGGGTGTCGCTGTCCAACTCGCTGAGCAGCACCACGTCGTCCGCCGAAGCGACCGTGGTAAAGACCTCATGGTACTTCGCGCCGTCGTCGTCCGCGTATTGGAGGGGGGATCGGCCCGCTTTGTGGCTGGCGTTGTTGGCGACGATGAGCGCGACGACTTGAGGCGCGGTGTTCGGAGCTCCGCCCGCAGGCGTGGCCGTGACTGCGACGGTCAGGGCCCAGGGCAGAAATGCGAACATGACGAGCTCCCGCTACTTTGTGATGTCGACCCGAGTCGCTGTGATGCTCGCGTCCGGCCATCGCGCGCGCAAAGCTTCCTCGTTCAATTCCTTCGGAGGAAGCGATTCGACGGCGGAGACCTTAAGCGGTTGGCGGGAAACGATCGAGAGGATCCGCAAAGGACCCGGGGCGGGTCGCTCCAGGGTGACAGCCTCGGGTAAGAGGGCCAGGTCTCGAGCCGGGGCAAGGGTTAATGACGAGGGATCTTGGTCGGCGGTGGGGTGTCCCGGGTAGAGCCAGTGCACCTCTCCTTTGGCGTCCACCGCGAAGAGCGTCAGAAACACCGCGCCGGCCGAACCGAGGTTGGTGTACCCGGCGACGAAAGACGAGCGAGCCGACACCTTCGAGTCGTGGCTGAGCTTCTTCACCGGATCCGCGACTTCGTAGAGGGCCACGCCGGCTTGTTGGTGCAGCGCCAACGGCTGTTGAGAGCCCCGAGATGCAAATGCGGGAGAAGGAGGGGCGTGTGCGGAGGGCGAGGCGTGGACAGGTGCGGACGGAGCGACTGGCGGCGCCTGGACAAGCGTGGGGCCTCCCGCCCGAGGGGAGCTCACCCAGATCACGCCCGCCACCGCGGCCGCGACTGCCACGAGTGCCCACGGCTGCCACTGCCAGGGCGTCGGCGCGCGCTCAGGAGCCGCCCGTTCCAGCCGCGCCATGACTTGCGCGACCGCCGCGTCCGAAGTGGAAGGAGCGAAGGCGGCGCCGATGCGACTGGTCAGTGTCTGCTGCTCCGCGAGGCGCGCTTGGCAGGACGCGCAGCCTTGCGTGTGCGAACGGATCCGGTCCGCGTCGCGTTCCTTCAGCTCACCTTCGAGCAGACGAAACAGCTCTGATTGAGAAGGACAACTCATGCTTCAACTCCTGCGGCGAGAAGCAGCCGCAGCTTCTTCAGCCCGTGAAACACCCGCGATCGCGCCGTCGCCTCGGGCCTGCGAACAATGCGGGCGATGTCCGAGTAGTCGAGGTCTTGGTCGTAGCGGAGCAGCAGCGCCTCTTTGAGCTTCGCCGGCAGACGCTCCATGGCTTCACGAACCCGCCGCTGACTTTCCTGTTCAATCAGCAGGTCCAGGCTGCTGCTGTCGGTCGACGGCGTCTCCAGCGCTTGATCATCCAGCTCCGCGCCCGCGCCGCGCCGCTGTCGCCGACCTTGATCACGAACGAAGTTCTTGCAGCGGTTGCGAGCGAGCGTGAAGAGGAACACCGCGAAGCGCCCATCTGGGCGGTAGCGTCGCCGGGTGGCCCACGCCTGCAGCATCACTTCCTGCGCCAGCTCTTCACCAATGCGCGGGTTGGCCACGAACTTCGCGCAGAACTGAGTCAGCTTCGGCAAGTAACGGCGCACCAGCACCTCGAAAGCGTCTTTCGACTGAGGCCCAAAGTGGCTGGCGCTGGCGAGCAGCATGAGCTCGTCGTCGGAACGATCCGTCACGGGACGCTCCGGAGAGGGGACGACGGTGAGTTGAAGGACAGTCCGCATCACGTTCGCCGGCTGAACACCGAAGCCGCGAATGCGTTTAAACACATTGCGAGTTGTCCGTTATCGCGGATGAAAAATCATGATCGAAGACACCGTCAGCCAATCGTGTCTTGCAACCCATGAGGGATGCCCATACTTCGCGGCCTTCACATCAGTTCTTCGGGGGGTCACCATATGAAGCGTTCGATCACTCTGGCTGCAGTGGCGGTTGCGACGGTTGCCTTCGCGGAGAATCCGAAGGACATGAAGGCGGGCTCGATGAAGCCGGCCACCACCACCACCACCACGGCGAACACCGCGGCGGCTGCGCCGATGGACATGAGCAAGATGGGCCCGTGGACCCGGAAGCCGGCCAACGAGGGCGCGGTGAAGAAGGAGATCACCGAGTTCATGAAGAAAGAAGAGGAGCTCATGAAGACGGGCGACTTCTCCGCGCTGACCGCTCGGATTGACTTCCCCGTCTACATGGCGACCGACGACGCCTCTGGCAACTCCGAAGCGATGGAGTACAGCAAGGAGAAGTACGTCGCGAGGATGAAGCCGATGATGGACAACATGCCCAAGGACATGAAGACGTCCCACAAGGCGAACATCACCGTCCTCTCTGACGCGATGGTTGTCGTGACCGACGACTGCACGACCCAGATGGGCAAGCAGAAGTATCAGGGCCGCAGCGCCAGCATGCTGGTGAAGAAGAACGGCAACTGGATGTGGAAGGTCATGGCGGAGCCGGGTTGGGGTGGCATGAGCGCTCCGGGCACCGGCGGTTCTGCGCCGACCGCCCCGATGATGAACAACAACAACACCGCGAAGTAATCCGGTCGTTGTCGTGAATCACGAATCCCCTCGTAGCCTGCGGGCCGCGAGGGGATTTTTTATGGCGTGTCCAACATGGGGTCAAGATTTGACAGACTTGGAGTCGGATCACTACTCTCCGGTCTGTCTGACCAGTGACTGGTCTGTCTGACCAGGAGGTTGAAAATGACCTGGACTCTTCAGGATGCCAAGGCTCGATTGAGCGAAGTGGCACGGCGGGCGATTGACGAAGGGCCGCAGCACGTCACCGTGAGGGGGCACCCGGCGCTGGTGATTCTCTCGGAGGCGGAGTTCGCGTCCCTAAAGCGTCGAAAGCGCAGGCGTCCGCTGAGCGAACTCTTTCGTAACAGCCCAATCGCCGGAGATGAATTGGACCTCCGCCGCTCGCGCGACCCAGGTCGGCGCGTGAAGCTTTGAGCTTTCTTCTCGACACATGCTTCGTCTCAGAGCTCTCTAAACCCCGCCGGGATAGAGGGGTGATCGCCTGGCTTGAGGAGCAAGAAGAGACTGAGCTCTTCTTGTCTGCGGTGACTGTCGGAGAGTTGGAGAAGGGGTTGGCCAAGCTGCGCGACGCGGAGAAGAGGAAGCGGCTCCGTGAGTTCGTGGAGGTGGAAATCATCGAACGCTTCCGAGAGCGGACGCTCGAAACCGACGAACGCGTCTGGCGTCGTTGGGGGACACTGTGCGGAACCGCTGAGCGAGCAGGAAACCCGCTGGCAGCCTTGGATGCACTCGTCAGCGCGATCGCCCAAGTGCATGGCATGACGGTCGTAACCCGGAATGAGGACGACTTCGTCCGGTGTGAAGTGCCGGTCATCAATCCCTGGCGGCCGTAGTCGTACGGTCAATCGACTACGGCCGCGGCTCGAGCGATGCGCGGGGCGACTTACTTGGCGACCTTGAAGCCGGACGACGTCACCGCGGACTCCAGCTGCGCGACCTTCACCTTGGAGTCGTCGTAGGAGACCTCCGCGGTTCCCTTCTCGACGCTGGTCTTCACCGACTTCACGCCGTCCACCTTCTTCAGCGCTTCAGCCGTCTTCTCCGGGCACGAGCCGCAGGCCCAGCCCGAAACCTTGAGCGTGGTGCTGGTCTCCTTCGCGAACGCCGCGGAAGAGAGGGCGAAGACGGAAAGGGACGCGACGAAGAGCTTCTTCATCATGCTGCCTCCAGTGAGGGGTAGTTAAGGTTTTCGATTTTTAGCAGGGACGCGCGGAGGCTGCGCGGGTTTGACCGGCTTGAGCGCGAGGAGAATCCCCTTCTCATCATCCGGACCCAGCTCGCCCGTCAAGGAGAACGCGGTACGCGATCCCACCACCGCGAATGTCGCGGGCAACGATCCGTCCCAATCCTTGTCGAGCGCCCGCGCGATCGCATCCACGTCGACCTTCATGTCCATGTGCGCTTGCCGCGCCACCGCGTAGGCATTTAGTGACGAGAGCTTCGCGCGGATCGCCGGAGCGTTCTCGAGCGCGTCGACGCTGACGAAGAGAACGTCCGCGCCCGCGTTCGAGGCTTTGCGCGCTAATTCAATTTGCCGCGGCAACTCTTCCATACACGGCGGGCACCAGAGCGCCCAGAAGTGCACCAGCAACGGCCTGCCCGAAGGCGTGAGCGTTCGAGTCGCATGCGCCGCATCCGTGAGCGTGAGCAGTGACGGGTCTGCCGCAAGCGAAGAAGACGGCACCGACAGCAGCGCAAGAGAGAGCACTGAGGCGAGGAGCATCGGCGCATCGTAGTCAGATCGGGAGAGCGATGCTCGCGGAGAAACCTGGCGCCGGTACCCCACCAGCGGCGCCTGCAGACGATCGGGCGCGCCGAGGAGCGAAAGCTTACGACCGACTCTGCTTGGCCGACAACTCCCGCAGCTCCTTCTCCTGGCGGAAGACCTCGCTGTCAGCAGGAACGCCCGCGGCGACAAAGTCCTCCGCCTCGAAGACCTGACGAATCTCGATCTCGCTGTCGGTGAGCATGGGGTTGGGGCAGCGCTTGACCCATTCAATCGCTTCTTCCTTGGACTTCACCTGGAAGATCCAGAAGCCCGCGAGCATCACGCCCGCTTCAGAAGTTGGTGCTCTCCAGCTCGTAGCGCGTGTCAAAACCGAATGCCCGGTAGCTTGAAAGAACTCCGCCAACGTCTCGGCAGATCACCGACGCCCCGCCTGTGTAACTGAGCTCAAAGCAATCCTCGTAGGTTCGGCCTCGAAGTGAGAACCGTTCGTAGTGCTGAGTCCAGCGATAGACGGCTCCCGACACGCCTCCGGCAGCAAAAGTTGCACCCACCGTGGGCGGGAACTGCATCACCTGAAACCAGCCGCCGTTCTCGCTGAAAAGTGCGGCTGGGGTGAGTCGGTAGAGGCTGGGGTTCTTGGTCAGAACGCAGAGGCGATCGACGCCCGACATGTACTCCACTATCACTCCGCCATCGGCTGTGTGTCCGCCGTCCCTGACATGGCTTTGGGTCGTCGTGTAAAGCGCCCCGTCTGAGCCGCACTTGGAGTTTGTTCCACCATCAGTCTGCACTCCTCGGAAGCGCCACTGCAGGCCTTCGCCGACAGGTTGGAATGGCTGGAGCCGGGCGTGCGCGAGCGACCCGGCATCCCTCGCTGAACCGCTTCCCGTATCACTCGGACAGTTCTGCGAACAAAGGATAGCTCCAGCATCACTGTCCTTGGGTAAGACGCCTCCATCACATCCGCCGCTCGAGCACGTCTCAACTCCGCAGATGGCATTGGTGCAGGTTTGATTCGAGCCGCAGTTGATTGATGCGAATGCCGCGAGCAGAAGAAGAGCTGGGAGTGTTTTAGGGTGGGTTGTTATCGTCATGCTGTCGTTTGTGCCGTCGTGATTCGTTGATTCGTAAGGGACTTACACCCCAACCGGTCGAGCTGTGCAAACGCTGTCGCGAATTGTGACGCCACCGAGGTTTCTCGGCCCCAATTTTTCGCGTGGATTCCGAATCAACAAACCGTGATGGATAGTTCGGCACGAGCGGCGTTTTCTCAATCTCTGTGCAAATGGCAGCACACCCAAGCGACGCGCCGATCGAGAACGCTGGAGGTGTCTCGTGGCGCTGAGGTAACCAGCGGCATGGCCCAACAGCTCTCCGTGCGGATCGCCCTGTTCTCATGTCTCGCGGGTGCCTGTTCACCGCCGTCTTCCGAATGGGATCCCGTGCAGAGCGAGTCACGGGCTGTGACGACGGTGTTTGCCCCCGTGGGCCTCACGGTTATTCCGGGCGGAAAGAGCATCGCGCTGCGATGGACTCATCCGTCGAGCGGTGTGGCGATTGGGCGAAACGAGATCTTCCGCGACGGCGTTCAAATCGCCTCGGTTGAGCCGGGCTTCCATCCACTCTTTCCAGAAAAAAGTGGCCGCGGATATCTCGACACGAACGTGGTCCCCGGGACCGCCTATCTCTACCGGGTGCGGTCCGTCGCGAGTGACGGCGCGGTCTCTGCGCTCTCCGAAGGCGCGTCCGGCACCTTGTCTCTGAGCACCACCGCCGAGCCGACGGTGAACCTCGACTACAGTCAGACGCCGGACCTCGGCCCCTGGCTGGAAGAGACGGTGAAGCCCTTCCTGCTCGTGTGGTACCCGAAGATCGCCGACGTCCTCGCCCGTCCACAGTACGAGCCGAGCAAGGTCATCAACATCAAGATGGATCCCAGTTACACGGGCGTTGCCATGGCTCCCGGCAACAGCATCGTTGTCAACCCGAGCTATGTGCGAACGCATCCCCAGGACCTCGGCATGTTCCTGCATGAGGCAGCCCACGTGATGCAGCAGTACCCAGGAGGGACGCCGGGATGGATCGTTGAGGGCGTCGCAGACTGGACCCGCGAGTACCTGCTGCATGATCGGGAACCCGTCCCTCAGGGCCCTGCCGGAAGCTTCACCGCAGGCTACAGCGCGGGCTCCTACTTCGTGCAATGGATGGCGACGCTGTCTGCGCCCGACCTGGTCCGTACCCTCAATGGGCGATGTCGCGCGGGGAAGTACGCCGACACGCTTCTGGGAAGCCTCACCGGTACCGGTCTGACGGTGGAGCAGCTGTGGCAGAAGATGGTGGACGAGGGAAATCCCTCCCTGCTGCGCTTCGGCCGGATCGCGGGGAAGTGCGCCGAGCAGAGCTACAACGGCCAGCCGGACAGCAACCACGTGCGTCTGCAAGATTGCAGCGGCTCGCCGGCGCAGCGCTGGGGAGTCCGCATCCTTGCAGACAACACCGTGCAGCTCCACAACGGTCCCAACGGCATGTGCATGACGGTGCCCGGAAAGAACAACGGCACTCCAGTGCAGGCGTTCAACTGCAATCCCAATAGCGCGGAGCAGAAGTTCGAGCTGCGCGCCGCTGGGCTCTTCAACCCACAATCCGGCCGCTGCATCGACGACCCAAACGGGAGCAACGTTAACGGGACACCGCTTCGGCTATGGGACTGCAACGGCAGCGGCGCTCAGTTCTTCATCTTCCCCACCGCTCCGATGTAGCGGGGATCCCTTGAACCCCGGCCCATTCGACCAAAGCGGTTGCGATCCCCCTCGGCGTGCGACACCGATGCCAAGGTTTTTTCGTCGAGGGACAACACCCTCTCGTGAGGCTCGAGTAGCCGCGTGTAGAGCTCGCGAATGTTGGTGGCGCGTGCGTAGAAGTCCTCGTGCCGAGGCACCTTCGCACTCAGCCAGTGGTGCACTCGCCACGGCTTCAGTTTCTGGGATTCGAGAATCCGCTGCACCGAATGAGGAGAAATGCCCTCCACGACACCGTCGTTCCTCAGCGCACGTGCCAGCTCCGCGCACGTCCAAACCGCCAGCGAGCGGCCCGCGTGGTCAGGGAGTTCGCAGGCGCGCTTCACCAGTTCCAACGCGCTCGAGGGGGAAAAGCGGGGCGGCCGCCCGCTTCGTGCAGCGTCATCAAGTCCGCCCACCCGCTTTCGCTCGAACCGAGCGCCCCACTTCCGCACGATACGCTTCGCTTTCGACCTGGTGCCATGTTTCTCCTGGCACGCCGATCAAAAAACACCACTCCGCGTCAACCTCTCTCGATCACCATCTTCCGGGGAGCCGTACTAAGAGGCGGGAGCCCGTGGAAATTTCCCTCTCGACGCTGGCGCTGCTGATGGGCGCCGCCTTCCTCGCCGGCCTCGTAGACGCCGTGGCCGGAGGGGGCGGGTTGATCACCGTGCCGGCGGTGCTGTCGGTAGGCCTGCCGCCGCACGTGGCCTTGGGGACGAACAAAGGCCAAGCGCCGTTCGGCACAGTCGCGGCGCTGTACCGCTACACGCGGGCGAAGATGGTCGACGGCAAGAGGGCAAAGCTGCACTTTCCGCTCGGCTTCGTCGGGTCATTGGGAGGAGCCGCGCTCGTCCTCTTGATGAGGCCCGAAACGCTGCGCCCCATCGTGCTCGTGCTGTTGGTGGCCGTCGCGTTGTTCCTGGCGGTGCGAAGACCCGTGGCCCATCCCGAAGGCCATCCCCCGCCGAAAAACGCCGTGGCCTGGGGAGCCCTGATCGCCGTCGCCTGCGGCCTCTACGACGGCTTCTTCGGTCCCGGCACCGGAACCTTCCTCATCGTGGGATTCGTCGGCCTCGTCGGTCTGCCACTCGCGAAAGCCTCAGCCGACGCGAAGGTCGTGAACCTCGCCTCAAACCTAGGAGCCATGCTGCTCTTCTCAATGAGAGGAGCCGTGCTGTGGAAAGTGTCACTCCCCATGGCCGCAGCCTCCATGTGCGGAGGCTTCGTGGGAGCCCACCTTGCCGTGAAGGGCGGCGACAAATTCGTCAGGTGGTTCGTCGTGGCCGTGGTGATCGCCCTGCTCCTAAAGCAAGCGACCGCGCTGCTGACGTAGCCGCCAAGAAGCCGTCCCCGTCAATCCGAGCCCGCGAAAGCCGTGGTAAAGAACCGGTATCCGCCGCACCCGTCACCGCAAGCGCACGCGACCCTTGCCGCTCATCCCGGTGGCCACTCCAACGCCCTTCCCGCGAGCAGATGCAGATGAATATGAAAAACCGTCTGCCCCGCGTCGCGGTTGCAATTCATCACCACGCGGTACCCATTCTCCGCGTGCCCTCGCTGCTTCGCGACCTTGGCCGCGGCGAGAAACAACTCCCCGACAATCTCCTTATCGTCGACGGAGAGATCATTGATGGTCTGGATGTGCCGCAGCGGGATGAAGAGAAGATGCGTCGGCGCCTGCGGACGAATGTCCTCGAACGCAAGACACATCTCATCGCGGTAGACGACCTTGGCCGGAATTTGCCCGTCGCGAATTTTGCAGAAAAGACAGTCAGACATGGGGCGCCTTATAGGTCTACGGCCGCTGAACGCAACACCCTCTGAGGCGATGCACGCAACGTGAAACACGATCGCGAGCGGAATCTCCGCCGCGAGCCTTAGAAAACGGGAGAGGACACCGGCTCAAGGCAGTCGCGCGGAATAAGACGGATCCTTCACACAACCGCCCTGTCCCACGCGAAGCAACGCGACCGGTCCCTCGCGCGCAACCACGTCGCCGCCACCGCCATGCGCGACGACGTAATTGAAGAACCCGCTCTCGCGCGCCGGTCCGCTGCTCGGATAGAGGGGAACGTTGCGGTGCAGATAGGAGTACCCGCCCGCCCACGCCAAGTGTGTCGCTTCCACTTTGATTCCGCACAGGTCCGGTCGATCAAACGCCGCGAGCAACATCCGATTCACCGACCCGTGGTCATCAAACGCGCTGTCGTTGGGCCGGTCGCCTTCATACTGCCCCAGCTGACCAAACGTGAGC